>JANWHX010000086.1 GCA_025450235.1 Chitinophagaceae bacterium
GCTGTTTGGATATTAAGTAACCTAAAGACCCGGTTAAATTCGATCCTGCAAATCGCAGTCGTGGCAGCTATGAATATTCTCGAATTTATCCTGGCACCCGATCTTTTGCTATGGGGTAAATTCAATTTACTGTTTGCCTTCATGTTCGTTTTGCTCATTTACTACAACGAGTTTCATTTAAATAAAAACAATTAACCGGATTAACATGCTTTCATTTCTCAAAAATCACCCGTTTGCCGTGGAAGCTTTCTTTGAAAGTTCGCTCGTAATGACTTTTGCTGTACCAAAAAAGCAATTGGAAGTGTTGATTCCCGAATGTCTGCAGCTTGACATTTTCAAAAACAGATGGGCCTTTATAGCCGTGGCCATGGTTCAGACAAAAAAATTGCGTCCAAAAGGATTTCCTCCATTTACAGGAAACGACTTTTTCCTGATCGGGTACCGGGTATTCGTCCGGTATATCAACAAGGCTGGAAAAAACCTGAGAGGATTGTACATTTTGAAATCCGAAACCGATAAAAAGAGAATGGAACTGCTTGGCAATACCTTCACTCATTACAACTACACCACAACGGACATCAAACAAACAGAAACAGGCAATGTAAAGGAGATAAGATCAGGCAAATCAAACTTTTTAATTAAGATCGACACTTCAGAACGGGAAGTTGCATTGCCGGCGAATTCGCCATTTACTGATTGGAAAGAAGCCAGAAGGTTTGCTGGCCCCTTACCTTTCACCTTTACGTATGATCACATCAAGAAAGAAGTTTTGATGATTGAAGGCGTAAGGCAAAACTGGATACCAAGGCCTGTCAGAGTCGTTGACTATACTTTTTCATTTTTTGATTCCCTTGATCTTGAAAAACCGGTTTTAGCAAATGCTTTTATCGTTGAAAACATTCTCTATTATTGGAAAAAAGGTAAAGCAGAAATATGGAAAAAATAAGAAAGCCTTTCCAGGGCGTTCTCAATATTCTGAGTTTTAACCGGCATTATTACGTGATTGGAACGGGAGCTTTAGCATTATTGTTTGCAAGCCGTTTTGTTATTGAATGGCCACACCCCTTTTTTTGGTTGATTGTAGGAGCGTTTCTTTATGGTCTGATCATGCCGCTCATTGTGTCAGCGTATGTGTATGATTTTTCCGGCTTTTACAAATTCAATTGGCTGAAAAACCTGGTCAGCACCGGCGAAACAGTAAATCTTATCGTCAACATCAATGCTGGCTTTGATGAAACAAGCTTTATTATCAACAGTAAGTTTCCCCAGTCCGAATTAAAAGTGTTTGACTTTTACCATCCCGGCCGACACACTGAGCCTGCCATAAAAAGAGCCCGTAAAGTAAGTTTGATATATCCGGGAATGGAGTCAATTCAATCAGATTCGATACCGTTAAAAAACAACAGCGCCGATATTGTTTTTCTTCTTTCGGCAGCCCACGAAATCAGGTCAGATGAGGAGAAGGTCCGGTTCCTGAAGGAATGTCATCGGGTATGTAAACCCTCGGGAAAAGTAATTATGGTAGAGCACCTGCGGGACTTTCCGAATTTCCTGGCTTTCTCAGTTGGCTTCACTCATTTTTTCTCGCGTGCTACCTGGAAAACTGCCTTCGAACGTGCAGGCTTCACCTCCTTCAGGGAGTCCAAATTCACAGCATTTATGTCCATCTTTTACTGTAAACCCGTTTAATATGAATATTGGTTCATCCTATAAATTCATAATATGGAACTTCACCTTAAAATAATCGGCATAATTCTAATCGTGCTGGCGCTAATTCATATCGTATTCCCACGCTTCTTTAAATGGAAACAAGAACTAAATTCATTAAGCACAATGAACCGGCAGCTAATGCTCGTGCACACATTCTTCATTGCGTTGATGGTGTTGCTGAACGGTTTGCTTTGTTTGTCGTCTGCCCCGGAACTCATTAATACCAATCTCGGAAAAAAGATCTCGCTTGGGCTCGGGGTGTTCTGGACCATACGATTATTTATCCAGTTCTTTGGTTACTCACCTGTTGTGTGGAAAGGCAAACCATTCGAAACCACTGTTCATGTTTTGTTTTCTCTTTTGTGGACTTATCTAAGCTTAATATTCCTGGTGATCTATTTTTATTGACGACCCTTCAGAAGAGTTAGCATTCTTTTGATCCGGGCAGCCTGCTTCGGAACAAAATTTGTTTTCTCTTGTTACTATTATTTTACTCCTGTATGGAAAAGAAGAAAACCCTTGTTCTTGGCGCATCGGATAACCCGGCCCGCTACAGCTATCTCGCAATTCAGCGATTACGCAGAAACGAACACCCGGTGGTCGCCATCGGCCGAAAGGATACCCAGGTAGGTGATGTCCCTATCGGCAAGGAAAAGAAACCGTTTGACAACATCGACACGATCACCTTTTACCTTAACCCGCTCCATCAAAAGGAATATTACGATTATATATTATCACTAAAACCAAAACGGCTAATATTCAATCCGGGTGCGGAGAACGAAGAATTGGAAAAATTAGCCACGCAAAATAATATTCAAATTATTGAGGCCTGCACGTTAGTTTTACTAAGTACGGGGCAGTATTAATCAATGCTGCCGTTAGAAATTTTACTATTAACCCTACAGTAGTAGTCCTCATTGTTAAATATTTTATCATTCGCCACTTGGAGGTACTGAAAGTTTTTCCAAATATTTGTTTACCGTCCCCACTGAAAACTGTAACAGACCAATATCCGTTACATGTAATATCCTATTGTTTTTAATATATATCCAATGAAAAACCTGCTACTGCCAGGCCTTTGCCTGCTATTGCTTTTCACCTGTGCTAGTACCTCTGCACAAAACAAGATCACGGTGAACGAACCGGATCAAAACAAGCCAAAGCTGTTTACTAACCTTCCCGATAAGATCCCTGTTAACATCAATGAACTAAAGAACCTGGTCATTGCCGAAAACGGCAAAATGGTAAGTCTTAAACTTGGTCAGAACAGCATGAGCAGTTTTAATGGCCAGGTGATATCGCGTGCCGACGACAATACTATTCATAGCGTAGTGATACGCTCCGCTAATTTTAACGGTGCCACGTTAACCCTGTCCTCTTCCGCCCAACCCAACGGCACCGTTAAATTTACCGGCCGTATTATCAGCTTTCAGCATGGGGACGCCTATGTGTTACAAAATCAAAATGATCAATATATATTAATAAAGAAAAATTTCTATGACATTATGAATGAATGACGCCATAAACTGACCCGTTTTATCCAGTATCCTTTACCCTATTGAAAAACCAAATCCGCCTTGTTTATGAAAACAAGAATCCGTATCCGAACCATCATCACCATGCTGTCATTTGCCAGCACAGTGATGATCAAAGCTCAGGATCCCCTTTTTAACAGCTACCCATCCGCCCAGGCAGTTATTTTTCTCGATTTCGACGGACATACTGTCAACGGCACCAGTTGGAATTATAACGGCCCCATCGTTTGCGGAACGTCGGGGCTGGATAATTCCCAGATCACAGAAATATTCAACCGCGTGGCGGAAGACTATCGTCCATTTAATATCAATGTCACTACTGATTCGACGAAATACCTTGCTGCCCCCGCAAATAAGAGAATGAGGGTGATCCTCACCGTTTCATCCAGCTGGTATGGCTCTGCCGGTGGTGTGGCATTTGTAAATTCTTTTACCTGGGGAGATAACAATCCCTGCTTTGTATTTTCTCAGTTGCTGAACTATAATGTAAAATTTATTTCAGAAGCTACTTCACACGAGACAGGTCATACACTTGGACTGTATCACCAGGCGTCGTACGACACCAGTTGTGTCAAGTTATCTGACTATCATGCCGGCCAGGGAAGTGGTGAGATCGGCTGGGCGCCGATCATGGGTGTAGGCTATTATCAGAATTTCACTTTATGGAACAATGGCCCCAACACATATGGCTGTACAAGCTATCAAAATGATCTAGATATCATCACTTCTGCCACGAATGGAATTGGCTTCCGGCCCGATGATCATGCCAATACTTTTTCGGATGCGTCTGTAGCCAGCTTCTACAATAATCAATTTAATTTGAGCGGCGTGGTGGAACGAAATACCGACCAGGATGTCTTTACATTCGCTCTCCCTGCAAGTGGACGTTTCCAGCTGGATGCTGTACCCTATAATGTAGGCACCGGCAATGCAGGTTCAGACCTGGATATGCAGGTGACATTATACAACGCTTCGCAAACATTCCTGAATGTGTTTAACCCCGGGACGTTGCTTAGCTCTGTTATCGACACTACATTAAATGCAGGAGTATATTACGTAAAGGTGGAAGGTAAAGGTAATATGTATGCACCGGCTTATGCCAGTCTTGGCTCGTATTCGCTACAGGCACAAGCTACCCCGGCTACCACTTTAGCCCTGAACAAACTGGAGTTGCGCGGTAACCTTAATGGCGACAAACATGAATTAAGCTGGATCATCGATGCTACTGAAGCTGTAACGAATCAACGGCTCGAGATCTCTACGGATGGAAGGAATTTTCAGTCACTCGCTCAAATTTCAAATAATGACAGGTCGTATATCTATCGGCCATATAACGCTCCCACTGCTGAATACAGGTTAAATGTAACGTTTAGCAACGGTCATCAATATTATTCAAATGTGGTTGCCATTAACGGAGATTTGCCAGGACCGAAATTAACCGCAACGATTGTTCATTCCAACAAAGTCACAGTGACCAGCCCCGGCAATTATAATTACCTGGTCACGGACATCAACGGGAAAATCCTGAATAAAGGAAAACTGGCCAGCGGAATTAATACAATTAACATAGTGAATATGGCCGCTGGTATGTATTTGATCCATTTTTCGGATGATTCCCGCCAATGGACTGATAAAATTATTCGTCAATAAACGCTTTCCCGGTCCGCCACGGCAGACAATAATCCGTTCCCCCTTTGTAATTCAGAGGTTTTTCTCTAACTTGGAAAAACCTCTTTTTTTATGAGATGGCGAAAATTTAATGGCGACCCGATTGAAATCCCCATTTTGAAGGCTGTCGAAAATGCAATCAAACGGGAGACGGCTGCAGGCTTCAGGCTGAAGGTCTGCATTGGCACCGACTCCCAGGTTAAAGGAAAGGAAACAGAATTTGCGACGGTTATTGTCTTTTTGCGCGAAGGACATGGTGGATTTATGTTCATCCACAATGAAAAGACCAAGCAGCAATTTACTATCAAGGAAAGAATGCTGATGGAAGTTGCAAAGAGTATAGAAATTGCTTACGAACTTTGCAACCTGTTTACCATTTATAACGTAGATATGGAAGTGCACGCCGACATCAATACCAACCCACACTTTAAAAGTAATGATGCCCTCAAAGAAGCAATGGGTTATATCCTGGGAATGGGCTTTGCCTTTAAAGCCAAACCGGAGGCCTTTGCCAGCAGCAGTTGCGCCAACAAAGTGGTAAACTGATTCACGCCTGTCGAATAATTGATGCTGAGGACACTCAGCCAAAGAGCCTGCCTCGTTATTTTTTTACTTTTCTCCTAAGACCCACAACCAGGACTATAAGAAAAAACACACCGATGCCGATGTAAAGCATAGCTTTCTTTTTTTGTTTTTCTTTTTGCTCCTGTTGATACCTCACAATAGCCTGTACGCTGTTACTGGTCATGCGATCAATCTCTTCTTTGTTTCGTATACTGTCTGAACGGGCGGTCCTTTTCCGAATTTCCTCACGCATCGAATCTGATCTGTACAAAAGAGAATCTGTTGCACCCTGCGAACAAGCCACGGAAGCAATAAAAATAGATATTGCCAGCAAAAGCTTTGACATAAATAATTTTCGTAAAACTATCGATGAAAACAAAACGCCAAATACCTTGGTAATGGTATTTTACCGCAACTGTACTGCAGGATTATCCGGGTGGGTCTCGTTTGATTTTATTCCTGGTTTCGGGGTTTGCACCTGATCAACAGAAGTGGTAACTGTGGGATCATTGTTGAGATACATTTGTTCGATCTTACTGGAATCTGCCTGCGCGAAAAAAAAGGTTACGAGGACCATGATAAACAATACAACTACCACCTTTTTCTCTGACAACATTGATCTTCTCATAAAATAAGTGCCGATTGAGTATAAATTGGGTGCAAAATAAAGCATTAAATCCTAACAATCCAAAGCGGTTTCGCAAACGGTCTATAACCTGGTAAAACTTTTATTTAATGCTTCGATATAATTTAGTATACCTTCCCGTCCTTCCCTGTTGGTAGCTGATGTAATAAAGTACGGAGGGGCTACTTCCCAGTGTTCAGACATTGCTGCCAGAAACGATTCGACGTGTCTCCTGGTTGCCCCTGGTTTATTTTTATCTGATTTTGTAAACACTAAAACAAATGGTATTTCCCATTTACCCAGTTGATTAATGAAATCAAGATCGGCTTGTTGCGGTTCATGCCGGCTGTCGATCAGGACAAACAAACAAGTCAGGTTTTCTCTTTTCCGGATATAGTTTTCAATCATTTGTTCCCAGCGACGACGGCTGCTTTGAGATATTACTGCATACCCATAACCCGGAAGGTCTACGAGATACCACATCATCAGCTTCGCTCCGCGTTCCCCCGGTAGCAGCGTTGGGCGTGCCGCAATTTCAAAATGATTGATTAATTGTGTCTTTCCCGGCGAAGCAGAGGTTTTAGCCAGGGTTTTATTATTGCAAAGCATATTGATCAGCGATGACTTGCCGACATTGCTGCGCCCGATAAATGCATACTCCGGTCTATCGGGTTTTGGACATTGCGTATAGTCCGCATTGCTGATGAGATATTTTGCAGAGCTGATCTCCATTGGAGCTGCAAGATACAGGGGAAGGCACAAGGGACAAGAGACAAGGCACAAGAATTCAAAAAACATCTTATTTTTTCATAAAATCATATTTCTTTACAATCGTTTCATCATCCGAATAATTTTCCGGGGAAACTTTTGTTATCTGTGCCTGTATACATTTCCATTGCCCGGCCTCTTTGATGTATATATCGGTGTACATAGACATCCCGGTAATTTCTTTTCCATCCCGCAGCACAACATACTTGTTTTTTGCCCGCACGAGAGCTGTATTGCCAAACAGCTTAATGTTCTCGTCCCGGTAGTCCCAATATTTGTACCCGTTGAAGCCATGAGACCACCAATTCAGATAATCCATCCTGTTTATATAGCCCCCGTCCGAAGTAATGCAAACAAAATCTTTGTGAATGATCCTGCTGTGAGAAGCGGAATCATTCGTGACAAAATTGTTGATGAATTTTGCATTCAGCTCCCTGAGCCGGGCCACGTCAGTGTCATAGCTCTCCTGCGCCATACATTCAAACAAAATAATAAGGCAAAAACAGCTGATAAGAAATCTTTTCATGTAAAATATGTTTACTGCGCCAAAAATAAGGGCGCCCAAACAGTTACAGTTTAGAAATCTTGCTAAATTTTTACAATCAGGTTGCCAGCCATTGAAGAGTTATGGCACATTCATTGATTTGTATAATTATAAAAAGACTATGATACGCAAATTAAAATCCGGGGAATACCGCCTTTATTCACGCAAGAAAAATCCGAAGACGAATAAGAGAAAGAATCTTGGTACGTTCAGTTCATTGGCAGCGGCACAAAAACATGAAAGAGAGGTGCAGTATTTCAAGAAGCATTGAAGCTATTTCATAAACCTTTCACAACGCCACACCGTTTGACCCATCTATTTTTTATTCAGTTTCAACGGGAACTGTAAATGAAAACGTCGAACCATTGCCTTTTTCACTTTCAACGAATATCCTTCCATTATGTCGCTGAATAATCTCTCCGGCAATATAAAGTCCTACACCAAACCCGGGATAGGTCTGTTCTGATTTGCCTTCGGCCCTGTAGTAACGCTCAAATATTTTTTCCTGATCCTCTTTAGCAATCCCGATACCACGATCTTTTACACTCACTGCAACCTGGCCTTTTTCCGGCTTAAATATTCTCACTTCGATTTTATCGGCACCGGGAGAATATTTAATGGCATTTGTAAGAAAGTTGGTGAGTACCTGCCCAATGCGATCCCTGTCTGCATGCACGATGCATTCAAAATCATGATATATATTAATGGAGAATTTGTTGCTGGTATAGAGTAAATCCTGCACTATTTCAATGACCAATTCATTCAAACTGAATGATTCTTTTCTTAATTCAAGCTGCCCGGCTTCAATTCTTGACAAGTCAAGAAGCTCACTCATTAATCTTGTCAACCTGCTTACCTGTTTGTCCATAGTAAGCAGTGACGACTTAACAAGCAACGGCGATATTTCCTTTTCTTCATCCTTCACGACATTTAACACTAATTGTATATATCCTTTGATCGTAGTGATGGGAGTTTTCAGCTCATGACTTGCCATTTTAATAAAATCGTCCCTCCTTTGTTTGCCCAGCTCTAATTCCTGTTGTATTCTTTTTGCATCATCAATTTCCGTGAAAGTGCCAAACCACTTTACAATATTGCCGCGTTCATCTCTTACTGGATTTGCCCGGCCCATAAACCAACGGAAGGTATCACGCTTGTTGCGGTCGGCAAATCGATATTCAACCTGGTAAGGTTCGCCTGTTTTGATGGAGTAGTGATATTTATCAACTGAGATCTGTACATCATCAGGATGAAGAATGCGGACCCAGCTAAGATCGCTATAGTCTTCTTCAAAACCGGTGAATTCATACCATTGCCGGTTATAATAATCAAGATGACCATCGGGTGTTGCAGTCCACACGATTTGCGGCATGCTATCTGCTATTTGGCGAAATTGCCGTTCGCTCTCTATCAGCAAAGCTTCCGCTTTTTTAGCTTCTGTAATATCTCTTGCAATTTTCGAGGCCCCGGTTATTTTTCCCTGGCTGTCTTTCATCGGTGAAATGGTAACGGAAATATCGAGCAGCTTTCCGGCTTTCGTGAGCCTTTTCGTCTCAAAATGTTCAATCACTTCTCCTTTCTGAATTCGGTTTAAAATATCCGGTTCTTCGTTCAGGCGGTCCTCAGGAATTATTTTCGTGATCGGTTGTCCGATCATTTCTTCATCGCTATACCCAAATATCTTTGCGGCACCGGGATTCCAGCTTGTAACAATTCCTTCGACGGTCTTGCTGATGATGGCATCTTCCGAAAACTGAATAATAGCGGCCAGTTTTGCAAGATACTTTTCGCTTTCTTCAATTTTTTTTAATGCCACTACCTGCGGAGTAATATCTATGACCGTGTTAATAGCACCGGTGATTTTCCCATTTGAATCATAAACCAATCGCGGATAGGGAATAACTGAAGATTTAGTCCCATCAGGACGTTCAATTATGATTTCCCTGCCAACGTTGCGCCCTTCCTTCAGTATTATTGCCATGGGACAATCATCATGCGACAGGAAGGTTCCATCTGTATTATACATTTTCCATGCACCGCACCATTTGTCTTTCCCTGGTTCCGGCTTGCGCCCCCAAATCCGCACGGCCGTGTCATTATACATTTCTATTTCACCTTCAGCATCGCAGGTGTATATCCCTACAGGCGATTCGTATATAAGTTCTCTATATCGTTTTTCACTTTCTTCAACTAATTTCTTTGCAAGCACTTCATTAGTTACTTCATAAGCAATTACGGTGATGCCGGAGATGCTTTCATCTACTTCGCGATAGGGCTGATAAACAAAATTGAAATACGCATCCTCTACTCTCCCGTTGCGCTGCAATTTGCACAAGGCCTCATTGGCATGAAACGGTTGGCCCGTTTTGTAAACATTTTCAAGATACCCGGGAAATACCTGTCCAACCAATTCAGGCAAAACTTCAAGCAATGGCTTACCCTCTATATCATTTCCCTTTCCAAGTACTTGTTTCATGCTATCGTTCGCAAGGGAGATCACCATGTCTTTTCCTTTGAAGATCGCGAAGGCAAAAGGCGACTGCATCATGATCTTGTTGTATCTCTTTTCAGTGTCGGCAATTGCCTTTTTAGTTCTTACCTCCCGTGTGACATCAGTACAAGTAGAAGTGATGCCAATGACCTTTCCGTTCAAATCATGAACAGGATTTAGTACGAAATTGAAAGCACCCCCGTGAGTTTTGCCAATGCCGGCATATTTTATGGCAACTTCATTGGCAACATGGGATTTCCCAGTTGTGTAGACCCTTGTAAGTATTTTTTCTGTATCCTGTCCCAGAAGTTCCGGCCATATTTCAAGTAATGGTTTGTTGATAACGTCATCGTAAGTGATGCCCCACATCTCGAGTGCTCTCTGATTTATCATGTCAACAATAAAATCAGGACCTCTGTACACGACGATAGAAACGGGTACCTGCATTAATACATCGCGAATGTGGCTATCGGCAATCCTGGACGAATCAGCAAGCCTGCTATCTGCGTCAAACTGTTGCTCAAATTCCTGATTATCGTGAGATGTTGATTTCATCCATTCAAACGGTAAACTAAAAATTATTGTGCTACCCGGCTATCCAATTATCGTCCTGGCAATCTTTGGATTTATTGTGTGTAGGTTTTTCAATTCATCGCGAAATTGCATCCAAAAAATCGATCGAAACGTGACCTGTTAAAGATAGTATTATTCCCGCTTTTACTGTATAACCTGCCCCTATAAAAATCCAACCTTCCTTACCTTTGCCCACAACCATGAGCAACCCATTACCTCACGATCATATTATCCCTTTTAAAGATTCATCACAAAGCAAGAAAGAGCAGGTGGCCGATATGTTCGACCGTATTGCGGGTCGCTATGATAAGATGAACCGTTTTCTTTCCGCACGAACCGACATCGGTTGGAGAAAGAAAGCCATCAGACGTCTAAAGAAAGATAATCCGAAGATGATCCTGGATATTGCGACCGGTACCGCTGATATGGCAATAATGGCTTGCAAATTGCTAGATCCCGACAAAGTTGTTGGAATTGACTTATCACAACAAATGCTGGAAGAAGGAAGAAAGAAGGTTGATAGAGAACAACTTGGGGAAAAGATCCGATTGTTAACAGGAGATTCCGAGGCAATAAGTTTTGGTGAAAATACGTTTGATGCCGTAATGGCGGCTTTTGGAGTCCGGAACTTTGAAAACCTCGAAAAAGGGTTGACCGAGATGCTGCGGGTGCTTAAACCCGATGGCCGATTAGTGATCCTTGAGTTTTCAAAACCAAAGCAAACAGCAGTGCGGGGTTTTTATAATATCTATATGAAAATAGTCGCCCCGCAAGTGGCCCGATGGTTCAGGCAAAATAAGGAAGCCTACCAGTATTTATGTGAATCGGCCAATGCTTTTCCCGAACGCCAAAATTTTGTGGGTATTTTAAATAAACTTGGTTATTGCGATACCGGGTATAAATCGTTAAGCTTAGGAATATGTTGTATTTACACCGGAAGAAAGCCTTTACCTTAAGAACCCGATCGTTTTTACTTTTTGGATTATTGCTTCTTGCCGGTACTTTAACGGCACAGCCAAAGGATTGGAATCTCTATGATCATGATGCCAAGCCTTATTATTTCGGTATTACCCTAAGCACCGGGTTGACCCGCTTTCAGACCGAATTGCATTCCCGCTTTTTACAGGACGACAGTATAATGGTTGCAGAACCGGGTAACTCTGGCGGCTTTGGGTTGGGTTTGTCGGCTAC
The DNA here is from genome assembly GCA_025450235.1 of Chitinophagaceae bacterium. GTDB lineage: Bacteria > Bacteroidota > Bacteroidia > Chitinophagales > Chitinophagaceae > VBAT01. The sequence goes on from JANWHX010000086.1 coordinate 11,670, forward strand.
TGTGAGACTTTCGGATCGTTTCCAGTTTCGATTTAATCCGCAATTGATGTTTACTTCCAGGAACATTTTATATACACTTAAGTATCCTGATTTTGACGGAGAAACTAAAGTAGATAAGCCGATCGAATCCGTCACCGTATCATTTCCCTTCCAGGTAAAATTGCAATCCGATCGTATTGGTAATTTTCGTGTATACATGCTGGGTGGGGTGAAAGGTGATATAGACCTTGCCAGCAATGCCCGGTCAAAAAAAGCTGAAGAGCTGGTGAAGATCAGGAAATACGATTATGGTGTGGAACTGGGTCTTGGCTTCAACTTCTTCTTTGAACAATTTATTCTTTCGCCGGAAATAAAACTCAGCAACGGGATCCCTAATCTTCATGCCCGTGATGCGAATCTTATTTATTCCAGTGTATTCGATAAGATTCAATCGAGGATGATTGTGTTGAGTATTCATATTGAAGGGTAAAAGAAGCACGAAATCATAAAAACGAAATCCGAAAGTGGAACAGTTTACCGGCTGAGTCACTCTACTTTACTCATAAATATTATTGTTGTTGCCAGCGGCAGTGCCACTATCAGCTTCGTTGCGTCTGCCGCGGCGGGTCATCATCCAAAAATTTGTACCTAGAAAGAATTTAAGAATTATAGGAATCCAAGAACCCTCCTTTGGAGGGCAGGGAGGCTTTCCAAGGCCCCTCCTTCGGAGGGGTTTGGAGAGGTCACGCTTTAAAAATCAAACTCCCTCCTATGCATATTCCATCTGATACCGAAAGAAAAAATGGTTGAGCTCATCGAAGTGATCGGTGCTGTTTTTGTTTCCTGTTTGCGGCGCACGCCAAACAATTCAAGAAAAAGATTTTCTTTCAATTCATACGAAACGAGCAAAGAGGCATAGGAAACATTTGTCAGCCAGCCTGAGCCAATTTCATATCCATAATCACCGATACGATAGGGAGGAATATTGATCTGA
>JANWHX010000087.1 GCA_025450235.1 Chitinophagaceae bacterium
TATGCTAATGATTGGGCTGATAATTTCTGTCCAGAATTTTTGCCAATCAATATATCCTCCGAAAGTACAGAGTCCCAACGCCGCAAGTTTGGGAACATTCGGCGAAATACCCGTTAACATGTTTACCGGTTCGCCTGATATTTCTATTCCCATTCACACAATTTCATATGGTAGAATAAATGTGCCGATCAAATTGCGCTATCATTCTGCTTCTGTCAAGCCGGCTCAGCAACCGGGGTGGGTAGGCAGTGGCTGGAATCTGGAGAGTATAGGCACTATTTCACGCCAGGTTCGCGGTGGGCTTGATGAATTCTATATAAGTTCAAGTACCGGCAATGCAACAATTCCAGCCTCTGGATTTTATTATCCTTTTCCAGGACAAACGTCAACGCCTGGGTCAGAATATGCAAATCTTCCAAATTGGAATACGCAAAGTCAGCTGGCATTTGATTTCACAGCACATCCAAACTTATTTTTCCAGGATGTTCAGGCTGATGAATTCTCGTTTAATGTGATGGGTCATAGCGGAAAATTTTATTATTCTGGAAACGCGAAAGGCTGGGAAGTAATTTCCGACGAAAATATTAAAGTTGAATTGACTGATTTTTATGATCCTCTTGAAATAATAACCGCAATAAAGCAATTTAATATTCCCTATAATAATGGTGCCCTCTCCCACTCGCCTGACCAACCCAGAGCATTTGGGGGTTTTAAGATATCGGTTCCGGATGGTACTAAATACTTTTTCGGCGGAAAAAGCAGCAACACACCCGATGCTGTAGAGTTCTCTTGTCCCAGGAGAAGTATCAATCCATATGTGCGACCAGTGTTTACAGCAAACACGTGGCTATTAAAAAAAATAGTCGACGCAGATAACAACGAAATAAATTTTTTCTATACCCGGCAGTATCCGACTTGTAATCTCTTTCTTGGATTTTATGTATTAAATGCCAGTTGTGCCCAAAATAATATATCAACGTCTGCATATTCATATAGTGGAGGATATGGTGTCCAATTGGTAGGTAGTTCCGCTACCTATAGCTCAGATTACGTAAATGGCGAAAAAAGACAAGGGCTCTTTCAATGGCCAATGTATATAAGTTCGATACAAAGTCCCAATGAGACGATCAGTTTTACCATGTCGAACGCAGTTTGCAGAAGATATACCAATGACCAGCTTATCTATATCGATGTATCAAATCACACAACTAATGATGTTGATAATTCTGTCTTAGGCGTACCTGCGGAGCTCAATAAACTCCAATGGCCGCAACTTGATAAGATAATTATTAAGGACAATATGCACAATAGCAACGGTGTCAATAACTATAACCCGAATATAATAAGACAATATCAGTTCAACTATAGCAGTTCATCGGCTCAAAGGCTAACACTGGCTTCTCTTCAGCTGTTAGATAAAGAGAATACTCCTATCGGTCAGTATGCATTTAACTACAATGGCGGACCCGGTATGGATTTGAACACGACCTCCCAGGGAATCAATATTTATGCAGACGGAAACTTCTCGGACCATTGGGGGTTTTTCAATAATACAGATATTGTATTTGCCACTTCTTCAGCCCTGTTTAGCCGTCGACAAGCCAATCAATTTGTGGTTACGGCGGGGCTATTGCATAAAATTACCTATCCAACAGGGGGATATACAACCCTTAGCTGGGAGTCCAATGATTATTCAAGAGTCGTTGCAGTTAACCGCCAGGCCCCTTATGTAAATGGTCTTGGTTATGGAGGTGGCTGCAGAATTTTTGAGATCAAAAGTTTTACAGCGGGTGGAACACCAGCGATACAAAAAAAATATTACTACAAAAAGAATTATACAGCTGGAGTCAATGTAAACTCGCTTGAATCGAGTGGTGTATTGAACGGTACACCGCAATATGCATTTAGTTTAATGAACAGGACGGGAGTATTGGGTGCTGCAATCAGCAATCTCTTCGTTACTGCTTTTAATGGTGTGGGAAACTATAGCTATACGGGCCAGGGTTCACCCATCGGTTATGATGAAGTAGTCGAAGTCAATGCCGACGGATCGTATACCAAAAATATTTTCACAAATTACGACACCGATCTTAACGGAGTCTCTCATTGGGATCACCTGCCATCCGGTTATTTAGGATGGAATCCTTCGGTTGATACTTATTTTCCCCGGTCATCTCTTGAGGCAGAACGGGGAAAACCCATAGGCACGTTTATTTACTCTGCCAGCAATACCCTCCTTAAAAAAACAACTCTTACATACAGGAATGATCCGGCGAGATTTAATAGTTACGTCAAACTAATTGATTTAAACGGTTCCTATGGGGCGGCGGATTGCACAGATGCGCTTGTCCTGGCCACGGCTCGTCCCGTATACAATTATACTTACTACCCGGTAACAACTACTGTAACAATTTATGATCAACAAGGGAATAATCCATTGGTTCAAACAACATCTATTACCTACAACGCAAACAACCTTGCAAAAACAAAAACAGAAACCAACAGTAAAAACGAAACCGTTGTTACGAGCTATTATTATCCAAATGATTTTACTGATGCGACAAGCCAGGCTATGGTCACAGCAAGGATCTTATCCCCCGTCGTTATGGAGAGTACCATACAAACTAACGCGCCCGGCAACATCCCGATAAGATCAGTTCGGAAAAACTATTTTCAACCTTATACAGGCGTGTTTGTGGCTCAAAACACAGAGTTGCAGATAGGAAGTAATCCGGCTGAGGTAAGGGAACAGGTTACAAAATACGACTCCAAAGGTCATATTCAGGAAATTCAAAAGCCTGGCGATGTAAAGGAAGTTTACATATGGGGCTGCAATTCCCAGTATATCATGGCGAAAATAGTAGGTAGTGATTACAGTACTGCCAGTGCCCTTATTAATCAATCCATGCTTGACCAGGCCGGTGTCGGCTTTAACAACTATACCGACCTCGATATTAGAAATGAGTTAAATAAACTGCGTACAGGCCTGCCCAATGCATTGGTTACCACATATACTTATAAATGTGGAATTGGATTAGCCACCGTTACCGATCCGAATGGCATTACGATTTTTTATAGCTATGATGCTTTCGGAAGACTTTCAACAATTATTGATAAAGACAATAATGTACTCAGGAAGTTCTGTTATAATTTTTCCGGTCAGCCCGAGAATTGCACATCAGCATTATTTACCAATGATCAACAGCAGGGAACCTATACGAAAATTGGCTGCCCGCCCGGCACCATCGCTCCAACCTATACATATACAATGCCGGCCGGTACTTACAGTTCCTTTATTGATAAAGAAACGGCTAACCAAATGGCAATTGCTGCAATGCACTCAACCGGTCAATCAGCAGCCAATGCACTTCCATGCCTGGCGGCTTTCAGCGGCAGCAATACGACCCCGATTTCATGGAATATTACAGTTACAAAAACAGACGGCTCGTTTAGTCAGACCTATAGTCTTTACTACACACAGACAAATATCCTGCTGGCAAATATTCCCATTGGGACATATAACCTGGCAATAACACCCATTTATTCGCCGGGCAATTCTCAGCTGATCATCAATGGAACTACATATACTGGAACGAGTTTTAACCTGAGCAATATTAGCATTACGTCTTCAACCAGTTTTACTGTACAAAATCCACCCGCCTCATGTTCTTTCTCCATGTCTTTTGGCTATTCTATTGTTACAAGTAGTTTATCAAGCAGCGGCAGTACGGCTTCTTTTTACATAGTGTTTTATAGAAATGTAAGTATGACGCCGGGTAACACTTATAATGTAGCAACCATCAATGGTAGTTGCCGGCCTTCCGTTACCAAAACAATAAACTATTCGAACAGCGGCCGAACCTGGACAATCACTATTTATCCAGGTGGCCAAATGAATTGGTACCTGGCTCCGGGCTCTGTACCGGTAAATGCAAATCAAACAGTGGCGACAAACACACTTACTTATAGTTTATAAAGAAAAGATGAAATTCAAATCATTCATGATGACAAATAATTACAAGTTCATATTATCTTCTTTTAACAAAGAGATAAATGGATGCCAGGATGGCTTAGTCAAACAAATAATAAACTTCGGACTCAATGCTGCCTACATCGTATCCCTCCTGTTGTCCGGCAACTGTTCGTATGCCCAGCAACAACCACAACCGCTACCATCTAACTATGCTGCCGATATCAGATTAAATTATGTCCGTACCTGGGAAGCGTCAGCACCGGAAAACAACGCAAATGTTCTAATGACAAGGCAGTTAAGAGATGTAAGACAGGCTACTCAGTACTTCGATGGTTTGGGTAGATCGATACAAACCGTGGTAAAACAAGGTTCAGCAGAAACAGGAGGAGCAAAACTTGATATGATCAGTCCCGTGGTGTACGATGAACTCAGCCGGGAAAAATACAGCTATTTACCGTTCGCTTCCACGGCTACGGATATCAGTAAGGATAACGGTTTATTTAAGCTAAATCCATTTCAACAGCAGGCTACATTTTATAATAACCAATTGGCGGGACAGGCGGGTGAGACTAACATCGGGCCGAATTTATTAAACTGGGCTTTCGCCAAAATCAATTTCGAATCGTCGCCGCTAAGCCGCGTGATCGAAACCTATGCTCCCGGTGTTAGCTGGGTTGGCAGTGAAGGAGATCCCAACCCGGTCAATCGCCACCCGGTAAAAACTTATTATTGGATGAATACTACCACTGATGATGTGAAAATATGGAATGTCACAAATGCAAGTATCGGCACATTCGGAGCATATTTAACAAACCCCGGCTCCCCATACCCAGCCGGTACATTGCATAAAAATATAATGGCAGATGAAAGAGGCTACCAGGTAATTGAGTTCAAAGACAAAGAAGAAAGAACTATTTTGAAAAAAGTACAATTGACAGCAGCCGCCGACAACGGAGCCGGCAGCGGTCACGCAGGTTGGCTTTGTACATACTACATTTATGACGGCTTGAATAACCTTCGGTGCGTGATTCAGCCAGAAGGTGTAAACGCAATTACATCTACGTGGACCTTGACCACCTCACTCCTGAATGAACAATGCTTTCGATACGAATATGATGAAAGGAACCGGATCATCATGAAAAAAATTCCTGGCGCTGCTGAAATATACATGATCTATGATCGCTGGGACAGATTAATCCTAACACAAGATGGCAATTTAAGAAGCAACAACTATTGGCTATTCACAAAATATGATCACCTGAACAGGCCTATTCTTACCGGACGGCATGGCGATGGCACAAACGTGGGCCTTGCCGCGATGATCAGCCATGTAAAGGCCACCGAAAGCTGGCTCGGTCGTTATGAAAATATAGACCAAACAAAGCCTTTTGGATATACAACAACTCTAACATATCCGTATGGGACGTTGCCTTTTATATTTAACGCGACTCATTATGATGACTATGCGGGTCTGCCGGCTGGCTTTTCAACTTCTTTTCTTACTACATGGAATGGGAATTTTTCGCCGACCAATAATTCTCAATGGCCGTATCCCCAAATGCCCTCGCAAAGTAATGCACTGCAGGGTATGGCTACCTGGACACAGACGCGAATATTGAACAGCAATCCGGCTAAATTTATAACCTCTGTAAGTATTTATGACGATAAAGGAAGGGTGATACAGGTGCAAAGCAACAATATTACAGATGGTGTTGATGTAGTGTCGACCCAATACACCTGGTCGGGGCAGCCATTAGTTATCGTGCAGAAGCAACAAAAGTTGCAAACCAATCCCCAGACGACAGTTATTGTCACACAAAATACCTATGATGATCTGGGCAGGATTGTAAAAGTAGAAAAGAAACAAAGTAACACACTGGTCAATTCCAATGCGATGAGCAGCTATAAAACTATCTCTCAGTTGGAATATGACAAACTGGGACGGTTGAAAAAGAAAACTTTGTCTCCAGCCGGTGGAACAGGAGGCAATCCTCTCGAAACATTGGCTTACGATTATAACATAAGAGGCTGGGTATTGGGCATGAACCGCGACTATTCAAGAGATGCCAGCAATACTAACTGGTTTGGATTTGATCTCGGTTATGATAAGACTAATAACAATATTATTGGTGGCCAAACCTATATCACCGCCCAGTACAATGGTAATATAGAAGGAATGGTATGGAAAAGCAAAGGCGATGGGGAAAAGAGAAAGTATGACTTTGCATATGATGGTGGGAACCGATTGTTAAAAGCTGATTTCACGCAGTACACCGGGGGCACATTTAACCAGAATGCCGGGGTGAATTTCAATTTGAAAATGGGAAATGGAACTGATCCTTTAACAGCCTATGATGCCAATGGAAATATTTTGCAAATGCAACAATGGGGATTAAAAATTACGGGAAGCAGTCAAATCGATAATATACGCTACACGTATAAACCAGGAAGTAACCAACTGAAAAGTGTCACTGATTTTAATAATGATCTGCAAACAAGGCTTGGGGACTTCAAAACACCTCTGACGCATCCACAAACTTCGGCTAAGTCTGCATTGACTCCTGGCAGTTCACAATCCGCCTTTGATGCCATTATCGATTATTCTTATGATGGGAATGGAAATTTAACTGTCGACAATAATAAGAGTATCGGCAATATCAGCTACAACCATCTGAACCTCCCTTCGGTCATTACCGTTACAGGTAAGGGAACGATAACCTTTGTATATGATGCAGCCGGCAATAAATTAAAGAAGGAGGTTGCAGAAACTGGTCAACCGGTCAAAACAACACTTTATATGGGTCCGGCCGTATATGAGAATGACGATCTTCAATTCATCGGTCATGAAGAGGGAAGAATACGATTTGCCAGGGCCACCACTTCTACTTGCCCGGTACAACCCAACAGGTTTGTTTTTGACTACTTCGTAAAAGATCACCTCGGCAATGTGCGGGCTATACTGACAGAACAAAATGAAAGTATCTGTTATATTCCGGCAACTGTCGAAGATAACCGGTACCAGGCGGAAAGTGACATTTATAGTATTGTTGATGGAAGGAGATTTGATAAAACAATGGCTGGCGCTGGCAGCATCTCAAGTTTTGAAAACAAAATTTATCGAACTCATGGTGGATTGACCAATGAAAAAACCGGACTTGGGGTGGTGCTTAAAGTCATGACCGGTGACCAGGTCAGGATAACTGGTGAATCGTTTTATACGATGCCTGCCGGCGGTCCGGGGCTACCCACTGGTGCGACTCCATTAACCGAACTTTTATCTGCATTTGTAGGTAGCAATGTCACGTTGGGAACACATGGTGCCCTTAGTACAACTAATATAATTTCCGCAGGCAATAATATCAATGTAATACCAGCTTTCGTTGGTGGTAGCGCAGAGGGAGCATATAATGCACGCGGATTTATTAACTGGATACTCTTTGATGAACAACTTAAGTTTGTGATGGGAGGAGCAGATCCAGTTCAGCCCGGTGGCGGCTATAAATTACATACGCAGTTCATCAACAACCCGGTAGTTGTAACGAAAAGCGGATTTTTGTATGTTTATGTATGCAACGAAAGTAATTTTCCCGTGTATTTTGATAATTTGAATATTACACATATCCCCGGTCCATTGTTGGAGGAAACGCATTATTACCCGTTTGGATTAACGATGACAGGAATTAGTTCCAGGGCATTGGCATTCGGAGGACCTGACAACAAGATAAAATATAATGGCAAGGAAGAACAACGTAAAGAGTTTAACGATGGTTCAGGTTTGGACTGGTTGGATTATGGAGCCAGGATGTATGATGCGCAGATTGGAAGGTGGCA
>JANWHX010000088.1 GCA_025450235.1 Chitinophagaceae bacterium
GGAACAGGTTTTTATACCTATGGACTCACATGGGGTTTGAATAATAAATTACTTGATAAGAAAACATATTGGCCGGTCGTACAAAAAGCATGGACAGCTTTGAATGGAGCAATCCATCCCGATGGTAAATTAGGATATATACAACCTATCGGTGCTGCCCCTGATAAAGTAGACGAGAACAGTACGGAGATCTATGGAGTAGGGGCTTTTCTTTTAGCCGGAAGTGAGATTTATAAATATACAGGCAACAAAAAGAACAAATAGACAAGGCATACATGCGCCTGAAAACTGTTGAATTTCATAAGCAATAGCAAATGAAAAATGTAAGGTTAGTTCTATCGATTTGCTTCGTTGTTGGGTCGCTGATGGATGGTTATTCACAGCTAAAACAAATTCAATATCTCTCCGGTACAGATTCCAAACATACGGTTACCTGGGACTTCTTTTGTACGGCGGGCCGCAACAGCGGAGAATGGAGAAAGATTGCCGTTCCAAGTTGCTGGGAGCTGCAGGGTTATGGTAGTTATAATTACGGCCGTGATTATAAAACCAATGGCAAGAACAGCCGCTTCTATGATGAGAAAGGAATGTATAAATATCAATTCAAAGTTCCTGCATCATGGAAAGGGCAATTGGTCAATATTGTTTTTGATGGCAGTATGACAGACACGGAGGTTACGGTCAATGGCAAATCAGCAGGCGCCATTCACCAGGGTGCTTTCTACAGATTTAAGTTTGATATTTCTGATCTTTTGTTTTTTGATAAACCCAATACTTTGGAAGTCACAGTTAGCAAGATGAGCGCAGATGCAAGTGTAAATAATGCCGAACGTTTGGCGGATTACTGGGTGTTTGGTGGCATTTTTCGCCCTGTATACTTAGAAGCAATGCCGGAACAATATATAAACTATGTAGGAATAGATGCCCGGCACGATGGGACGTTCAACATGAAAGTATGGGCAAATGGGCTGACGCAAAATGGAATGGTCGTTACAACTATCACAGGGGGAGATAAGAAAGTAGTTTCAGTGATCAAAACTCCTTATGGCAAGTCAGATGAGTTTGTGATAGCGCATGCAGATGTTTCAAATGTAAAACAATGGACTTCGGAGACACCTGCCCTTTATAATGCAAACATTGTTTTACAGAACGCGGCAGGCAAAAAACTTTATGAGCTAAATGAAAAATTCGGGTTCCGCACAATTGAAGTAAGATACGGACAGGGCGTTTATATTAATGGTACTCAGGTAAAATTCAAAGGTGTGAATCGTCATTGCTTCTGGCCGGAAACCGGAAGGACATTAAGTAATGATCAGCAATTGATGGATGTATTGTTATTGAAAGAAATGAACATGAATGCAGTTCGCTGCAGTCATTATCCGCCTGATAAATATTTTTTACAACTATGCGATTCGCTGGGTATTTATGTGTTGGATGAATTGGCAGGCTGGCAAAAATTTTATAGTACTAAAGCGGGTGAACCCCTCGTAAAAGAATTGGTGCTGAGAGATATGAATCATCCTTCTGTTATTTTCTGGGCTAACGGAAATGAAGGAGGTACGAATAAGGAACTGGACGATGATTTTGTGAAATGGGATTTTCAACGGCGACCTGTCATTCATCCGCATCATCGCCCCGGCAACCAGTTTAATGGAATTGACTGTAATCATTATGAAGATTATTATAGCACGCAGAAAATACTCAATGATTCATTGATCTATATGCCCACGGAGTTCCTGCATGCCCAGGATGATGGAGGAGGAGCTGCTGCTATGGAAGATTTTTGGGAGTTGCACTGGAAGTCTCAAAAATCAGCCGGTGGGTTTATATGGGCCATGGTCGACGAATCGGTTGTCAGGACCGACCTGAACAATGTATTGGATGCAAACGGGCTGAATGCAAATGATGGCATCCTTGGCCCACACCGTGAGAAGGAAGGAAGCTTCTATGCTTTACGGGAGATCTTTTCTCCGATCAAGTTATCACAGGTCAGGCCGCTACAAAGTATTTCAGATCAGCCAACGCCTGCGGTAAGCGGCCAGACCGATAGCGGTTTCCAAATCGAAAACCGGTTTCATTTTCTCAATACCAATCAGTGCACATTTTATTGGGCGCTGGTTGATTTCAGTAAGCCCTTTGATCGCTTTGACGGATACGTAGTAAGAAAGAAAGGAACAATTACCCCGCCGGACATCCTGCCAACAAAGAAAGGACTGCTGGGTCTTTCGTTACCGGCAGATCATATAGATTATGATGCATTGGTACTTGTGGCAAAAGACAATTTTGGAAAAGAGATCTACAAATGGACCTGGCCAATAAAGAATAATGGAAGCCTGGTCAAAAGCCTTGTCGCAGCCAAAAACGATTCAAGTTCTGCTAAAGAAACGGACAGTAGTTACACGATCACAGGTGGAGACGTAAGTGTTGTGTTGGATAAGCGAACAGGGAAGCTTGTTACAACAAAGAACACGGCAAACGACTATGTCCTTTCATTCAACAACGGCCCTGTACTGGTAAAAGGAAATTCAACACTCGCATCTCATAAAATATATAAAGAAGGAAATGAACAGGTAGTTGAGTTTAGTTATAATGGGAACATGAAATACACCAAATGGAGGATCAATGCAAGCGGATGGACAAGCCTGGAATATGAATACAGTGTTGAAGGCGATCAGCCCTTTGCCGGCATCAGTTTCAATTACCCGGAGAATTATGTTTTATCAGCCCGCTGGCTAGGCAAAGGCCCGTCCCGTCAGTGGAAGAATCGTATGCAGGGCACGGAGGTGAATGTTTGGCAGAATATTTATAACAATACACATACCGGTTATTCGCCGGTTGTTTATCCCGAGTTCAAGGGGTACTATGGTGATATAGCATGGATGGAGTTAAGCACTGTGGAAGGGAAATTCTTTATTGCAAGTCCGGATCCGGGTTTGTTTGTCCGTTTGTTTGATTTTTATGCGTTGAGCAGTGCAGGCACGGCCCATCCGGAGATACCGGTTGGTAACATTTCCTTCTTAGATTGTATTCCGCCGATAGGCACCAAATTAGCAATGGGTCTTACAACGAATACAAGGGTATATGGTCCGCAAAGTGAGCTGAATCATGTAAGCGGAAGCAAGAAGCGGATACTGTATTTTTATTTTGGTCAGCCGAAGACGACGGATAGTAAAGAGCAATATAGCAGGCCGAAGGTGGATGATGTGTTTTGAAGGAACAGCCGGCCCCCTAAATCCCCCAAGGGGGACTTTGGGAAGAGCCTGAAAGAATGAGGTTGTCTTAAAGTTTGTAAGAATAGAAAGGGAGTTTGTCTTAATAGTTCTGAAACTTCGAATGGCGGGTTCATCCCCTTCCGCCGCGGCGGAGCGAATTGAGGAGTATATAAATATAAACGACCCGGGGTGGGTTGCTCAGCGGCGAACAGAACCAGTTGGTATAACAATGAAAAAACTAATTTCCATACTGATCATTGTAATCGCAATGAATGATGCCAGGTCGCAATCATTCAATGATACTGCATTATGGCATGGGAAAGAAAGAGAGCTTCGCTATCACCCGGAAGGAAACGATTTTGTAATAACAAATGGCAAGAGAAGATTTGTAAGAGCATTGTACGGAACAAATACAGCATTTCGGATTGAAGCCGGCGATTTGCCGGAGTTCGCATTGTATATGCCGGGCATGGGTGGAAATTTCAAATTCGGCCTCATCGCAGGTAATAAAAATAAATGGCTGATCGATGCAAAATATATTAAGGCCACTTATCGTCCCGGTTCGATGATGTATGAGATAAAGGACCCGATCCTTGGTAATGGCACTATGTATATTATCATTTTAGCGCAGGCGGATGCGGAAGGAATGATCATTCAAACGAATTTTAAGAACGTGACGAATAATGTGGAATTGACCTGGGTCTTTGGTGGAGCCACCGGTAAAAAATTTTCCCGGGATGGGGATATCGGCGCCGACCCTGAATCATCTTTTTACCTCCAGCCAGATAATTGCAAAGACAATTTTTATAGCATCGATGACAATGGATTTCAGTTGGTATATGGAGGAGGTAAAGTATTAAGCGAAGAAGAGCGGTATGAAATACAGCATTTGGCAGGAGGCGAGCCACAGTCATCAACTATTTTGAAGAACTTAAAACAACTTGCCGGGTTGTTTCCTCGGGGATCAACCATTAAATTGGCGGATGCTGCAAAACAACAAACAGCATTTGATCTCTATTCTTCAGTTGCCACAACTGCTCCTGTCATTACAGGGAAAATCAAAATAACGAATGAACTGAAGTATTTCCTGATCCAAAACCCCTCTTCGGGTGCAATAAAGGACTACGATCTTTTAAAGAAATATTTTGCCGATTCTGAAGAAGCAAGAAAAAGCCTGGCTGCCAGGATAAAAGTGAATACACCGGATAAATTCATCAATACATTTGGCGGTGCGTTGAGTATTGCGGCTGATGCCATATGGGAAGATCCGTCGTACCTGCACGGAGCTGTGGCCTGGCGCATGCGCTTGAATGCATGGCGCGGCGCCTATGTGGCCGATCCGCTTGGCTGGCATGACAGGGCAAGAAAACATTTTTCCAGTTATGCTTTATCCCAAATAACAACTCCGCCAGTTACAGGAGTAGTGATGGATACAGCATTGCATTTGGCCCGTCATTTGGAAAAGCTCGGAACCGCTTTGTTCAGTGATGGATATATCTGCCGCAATCCAAATGGAGACTTTCGGGCACATCACTATGATATGAACCTTGTGTTCATCGATCAATTGCTTAATCATTTCAACTGGACAGGTGATACCAGTTATGTAAGGGAGATGTGGCCGCTGATCAGACGTCATTTGGCATGGGAAAAAAGAAATTCTGATGCAGATGGGGACGGTTTGTATGATGCGTATGCAGCTATCTGGGCCAGTGATGCCCTGCAATATAGCGGCGGTGGCGTTACACACTCATCAGCCTATAATTACCGGGCAAATAAAAGCGCCGCTCAATTGGCAAAGCTTATCGGTGAAGATGGATCTACGTATGAAAATGAAGCTGAAAAGATATATAATGCTGTACAGGAAAACCTGTGGTTGCCGCGCCAGGGATCATATGCGGAGTATAAAGATCTGCTCGGAAAACAATTAGTGCACCCATCGCCGGGATTATGGACGATCTATCATGCAATAGACGCAAAACTGCCTGATCCTTTCCAGGCTTATCTCAATCTTCGTTATATAGACAATAACATACCGCACATACCAGTAAAGGCTAAAGGATTAAACGAAAAAGGGTTGTATTTATTAAGTACTACCAACTGGCAACCGTATACCTGGTCAATAAATAATGTGGCCCTCGCAGAAAATCTTCATACAGCATTGGCGTACTGGCAGGGAAACCGGAGTAAAGATGCTTTTCGGCTATGGAAAAGCGCCATCATTGAAAGCATGTACATGAGTGCAAGCCCGGGAGGATTTGAACAATTGAGTTTTTATGACGCGATACGTGGTGAACTGTATCGTGATTTTGCCGATCCTATTGGTATGGCAGGAAGAAGTTTGGTTGAAGGGTTGTTTGGCATACAACCGGATGCCCTGCATGATACGCTTGCGATTCAGCCCGGCTATCCCATGGAATGGAATTTTGCCAGCTTGAAAATACCGGATGTTCAATTTGATTTTAAAAGAAGGGCGGATTCAGAAAATTATTTGATCAAACAATTTTTCCGGAAAAAACTTGCGCTTAAGTTATTTGTCCGGGCTCCGAAGGATAATATCGCATCAATAAAAGTGAATGGAGCTATTGTTCAATACGAAATACTTCCTTTCGTGGTGGGACATCCTTTCGTTCTCATTAAAGTACCGGCTGCAAGCCAATACAATATTATCATTCAATGGAAAGGCAGTTCGATCACATCAGCTCAGGCGGGTTATGAGATTTCGCACCGGAAAAAATTCAGGTTATCCTTGCCTGGCGCCAAAATCCTTGAACTCCATGATCCGCAAAACACAATGGATTCGGTATATATCAAAGATGGTCAATTGAATGCAGTTGGTAAAGATAATTTGGAAGGGCAGACCACCTTTGTTAAGTTGAGGCAGGGATTATTCACCTGGTGGCAACCCATGCATTTATTGCCTCGTGTCTCTATTAAAGGTTTCTGGTTTGATTCAAGTTTTACATTTGATTCAAATTCTACATATTCTCAGATCACCGAAGTGAAATCCGGTGAAATGATCGGTCTCACTCCCTATTTTAATGATAAAGTCACAAATATCTTTAAACATGAATACATTTCACCCAGGCCAACAAGTCCAACTTTACAACTTCCAACCCAGGGAATTGGTAACTGGTGTTATCCTTTAACTACCGCAAACATTGATGATAGTGGACTCAGAAAGCATGCCGGATCGAATAATGAGATCAGCTATAGCGGCGGCATTTCTTTTTCAACTCCCTCAGACAGTCTATTGAACAATGTTGTCTTTACTTCACAATGGGATAATTTTCCCGATTCCGTAGTCGTGCCTTTATCAGGAAATGCTACGGAAATATACCTGCTTATGGCCGGCAGCACGAATCCTATGCAGAGCCATATAACAAATGGAATGGTAGTTGTAAAGTATACTGATAATACGGGCGATACGTTGTTACTAAGCAATCCCGGCAACTGGTCGCCCATCGAACAGGATTATTATATAGATGGTTTTGCATTTCATGGCTGCGTTGAATTGCCGGACCGCTTATATTTAAAAGAAGGTAAGTTTGGTCACGAACCAGCATCTTATAGTTCTATCAGGGGTTTTTCCAACAGGGCGATTGATGGAGGAGCAGCCACTGTATTGAGTCTACGTTTGAACAGGGAAATGAAATTGGAATCATTAACTGTTTATGCCATTGCCAACGATGTCGTCATTGGGTTAATGGCAGCAACACTGGTCAGATAAAAAAACATGCCGATGAAATACCTGGTTATCATTTCCTTTGTCCTTTTTGCTCGAATGCCGGCGCATTCTCAATCCGATACGGGTAAAGTATATATGTTTTCCTATTTCAACAACAATGGAAAAGATGGATTGCATTTAGCGTATAGTTATGATGGGTATAAATTCATTCCATTAAAAAAAGACAGCTCTTTTTTAACACCGATTCTAAGTAAAGACAGTTTGATGCGCGATCCTTGTATTATAAGAGGGGCGGATAATAAATTCCATATGGTATGGACGGTAAGCTGGAACGAGAAAGGTATTGGGTACGCCTCATCTCCTGACCTTATTCACTGGAGCGAGCAGAAATATATTCCCGTCATGGCTCACGAAGATTCCGCCCGCAATTGCTGGGCGCCGGAAATAACATATGATGTGAAGAAAAAACAATACATGATCTATTGGGCCACTACCATTGCAGGAATGTTTCCGGGAGATACTGCGGTAGAACGAGGGTATAATCATCGCATTTATTATGTGACAACAAAAGACTTTAAGAAATTCAGCAAAACGAAACTCCTGTACAACCAGGGATTCAACGTTATCGATGCGAGTATCGTTGCTGATGGTAAGAGGTTTATTATGTTTTTGAAGGATGAAACACGTTACCCGCCACAAAAAAATATCCGCGTGGCGACAAGTGAAAAACTGACCGAAGACTATGGTAATCCTTCCATGCCGATCACGGGTAATTATTGGGCGGAAGGGCCGACAGCGATCAGGATCGGGGATCAATGGATCGTTTATTTTGATAAATACCGGGACCATAAATATGGAGCGGTCGCCTCTGCGGACCTGGCACACTGGACAGACATATCAGATAAAATACGAATGCCTGCGGGCATCCGGCATGGTACTGTTTTCACGATAACGAAGGATGAATTGGCTGTTTTGCTGAAATGATTTTTGAGTAGCAAATCGGTTTGATTTTTTTGCCCCGCCTGCCCGACTGAGTCATTCAGGCGGGGATTCACGGAATTTCAGTTTCTTTTTAGAATTGTTCCGTATAGCCGTCTTTTTGTTTCTTTTTCCATCAAGGGAAAAAGAAAAGAGAACTCTAAATGCAAAGTGATCACAGAAACGCAGACTCTGTTTACTTTTTTGTCTTGACACAAAAAAGTAACAAAAAAAGTCAAGCCGTTTCGAAGCGCACAGTCAATGTGATCACACATTCTTCCTACGAAACGGCATTGGAACACCCCGCTATCAGAAGGGCTTAAAGAAGGACGAAGTTGCTGCGTGATATTTGACGTTCAAGAAGGCGCTGGCTTTTTCGCTTGCCTTGTTTAAAGCTGTTTCTTTTCCTTTCCAGGCGAAAAAGAGGCGCGGGTCTTTTTCCTCAGCTCGCGGAGCTACCTAGGAGGCATTACGGTTTAAGTGACTGGTATAGCGCATTGTTCTGTCCTAACTTGAAGTTATTACAACTTTAAAGACAGCAAGACAGAACAGAGCGCTTTCTGAGTCTTCGCACAGCACGAAGCGAGGAATTCGACTTGGGGTCCTTCGAATAGCAGGGTGGTTTCGCCGATTTGTTGTAGGAAAAGCAGAGCTAGAGTGAATATTCACCATCGAATCGGCTTGATCTTTTTGTTTCTTTTTCCATCAAGGGAAAAAGAAAAAGGGTCTCAACCTTATGTGAGTGTCTGAATTGTGATGATCTAAAACATATCCTTGTTTTACAGGACGCTTCAGGACGGACGGATGGGGCTAACCCGATACTTTTACCTCAATAAGATTGCTGCTCCATGAATCATTCCCGGCTTATAATTATCGCAATAATTGTTGCCTTTACGCACGCTTCAGCCAATGCGCAGATCGGTAAAAGGTTTCCTTCAGAAAAAATAATAATAAAGGACCCTGTCACAGGTACAATGCTTAGTTTTTTGACAAGCACTCCAAACGGGGATTCGAAAATTTATCAAACGCATAATCAATGGACATCCGACGGTCAGTGGCTGATCTTTCGTTCCAACCGGGTCAGGGGTGAAGCTATGGCAGTAAATGAAAATACAGGAGAGATGGTTCAAGTAACCGAGGGGGGGTACACCGGTATGCTGAACATTGCACGAAAATCGATGAAGCTTTATTTCATGCGTAATGAAAGAAGTGATACCATCCCGGCCACGCCAGGCGATACGGCCCGGCGCCGAGTGCAACGTCCCGTGCAAATCATAGAAGTTAATCTTGAAAAATTATTTTCAGATAGCAAAGCAGGCACATTAAAAAAAGCGGAATCCTACCAGCGTATTTGTGGTACCACGCCAAAGGAACTTGGTGCAGGTGGCGATATGGCGCTGGATGGCGGTGAAGAGTGGGCTTACTTTCGGGTAGGTGTGCAGGAAGCAGCAAAACACTTGCCGCCAGGAACAACCCTTGAAAAGAATTTTGGCCCAAGAAATATGGGACAAGGACCATCTGGTATTGCGGCTATGAACATAAATTCCGGCGAAATAAAATATGTTATTTCGGTTCCTTTCCAGATCGGGCATATTCAAACAAATCCCTGGGTCCCCGGAGAAATTGTGTTTTGCTGGGAAACCGGAGGTAAATCACCACAGCGTACATGGACCGTGATGTCTGATGGAACAGGTCTTCGTCCCCTTTATCCTGAATCAGAATATGAATGGGTCACACACGAAACTGTGTTTTCAAAAGATGAAGTGGCTATTGCGATCATGGGGCATAGAAAAATTCCGGGTACGAATAAATCGACTGAACCTGGAACTGCAGTTAGCGGTGCTAATCCCGGCCAGGAATCAGCGTGGGGACCATCCGGCACAAGGGAAAA
>JANWHX010000089.1 GCA_025450235.1 Chitinophagaceae bacterium
GATTCAACCAAATTTCCACCCGTTGAAACGAGAAAGCCCAACAGCGATTATAAACCGGCCTTTGCAGGACAAACGAGAATAAACGGCGTAAGAACAAGTACCCCATACAAAGTCGAAAAGATCGCTGAAAAGATGGGAAGGCCATGGGCCGTCGTTCCATTACCAGACGGGCGATTCATAGTGACAGACAAAGCTGGCTCCATGCAGATCTATACTGCCGACGGTAAACTGGCCAGGAAGATAACCGGCTTTCCTGAAGTAGATGATGGGGGCCAGGGTGGCCTGCTCGATGTTGCACCGGATCCGGCATTTACACAAAACAAGACAATCTATTGGTCCTATTCTGAAGAATATGACAATGGTAACCTGATGGCAGTTGCAAAAGGAAAACTATCCGCCGATGAAAGTACCATTCAGAACCCTGTTGTGATTTTTCGTGCTACCCCTGCATTGAACGGCGGTTTACATTTTGGCTCCCGCATTTTGTTTGATAATAATGGAAACCTTTATGTAAGCACAGGGGAAAGATCTATGCTGGAAGGAAGAAAGCAGGCGCAATGGCTCAACTCAAATCTTGGAAAGATATTCAGGATCACCAAAGATGGTAAAGCGGCTCCTGGCAATCCTTATCTAAAAAACAAGGATGTGATACCGGAGATCTATGCTTACGGGATACGCAATGCCCAAGGCCTCGCCATTCATCCAACAACAGGCGAATTATGGGAAACGGAGTTCGGGCCACGTGGCGGGGATGAACTAAACCTCATCAAAGCAGGCAGGAATTATGGTTGGCCCACTATTACCTATGGTCTTGAGTACAGCGGTAAAAAAGTGGGCGACGCCATTCAGCAGAAAGATGGTATGGAACAACCCGTTTATTACTGGGATCCTGTTCTTTCACCAAGCGGTATGGAATTTTATGCGGGCAACGCGATACCTGAATGGAAAAACAATTTGTTCGTTGCAGGGCTCAGCGGACACCTTGCCCGGTTAGTGATCGTGAACAATAAAGTAACAGGAGAAGAAAGGTTGATGGAAGATAAAAGAGAAAGAATACGTGACGTGGCGTACAGCAATGGAATGCTATATGTCGTTACCGATTCAGGAAATATGTACAGGCTAAGTAAAAAGTAAAAAACCAATTTCGATATCAACTGAGGGTTTGAACCACATAATACATAGAACACAATAGACGAAACACATAGTTCTATCCCCCTTTGGCGGGACAAGCTGTGAAGGCCAACAGGACAGTAATATTCTCCAATGCGCGAAAGGAAATCCTTTGGCACAATTTTGCGATAAGTGAAATAAAAATCAATATGAACAATTTTCTGAAAACTCTGATCGCCGGTTATGCCGGCTGGAAATGGGGCGGAGGTTGCTTAGGCTTTGTAGTAGTATTCGTGATCGTGTACTTCCTGCTTGGACAGTGCTGAAAATATTCCACACATTGTGCCTGCAAACTGCGCAAGTATCTCTCCAACGCAAGGCAAAACAATGCGACATTAAAAATATTCTTTCGGGTATCAACTATTCTAAAATGAATACTTAATTGATGTGATGCCGGGCCAGCCCAGGTTATTACGTATATGATTTTCATTCTCTCCTTCAAACAAAAGATAACGTATGATTATGATCCGGCAATAGAATTATATTCAGCTATTACCCGCAAATACCGTATCTTTAGGTCGTGATTAAAAGTTCTTCCAACATTCAGTCCGGATTGGTTTCAATTTTTACTTTTCGTTCCAGTAACAGTTAATTCTCCTCTTTACTTTTTGCTGACAGTCTTTAGTCATAACTATCAGGGATAGGTTGAATATTGTTTTGTGCGTTACCTAAATCATCATGTATGTCTACTATTCTACAAATTACCGGTGCAGATCCCAATCTTAGTTCGATGACGAGGGGAATAAAAGGTGCAAACCTGGAAGATACGCTGAACGAACTGGGACCTTTTACTATACTTGCACCCGTGAATCTTGCATTCAGCAAGCTTTCCCCTGCCGCATTCGAGGAACTTTTGAAAAAGCAGGATTTTGGTAAGCTTTCCGATATGATGGGCAATCATATCATAAAAGGCAAAAAGATGATGAAGGATTTCAGGGATGGCCAGAAACTAACCACTCTCAGCGGCAAGGAAGTGAACGTTACCGTAAGTAACGATGAAGTGCGTATCAATGGGTCTAAAATACTTTCCAAAGACAGGCAGGGTTCAAATGGCGTTATTCACTCGGTGGATATGGTCAATACGCATTAATAAAAATTATGAAAGTCGGCGGGCTATACTTTTAATTAAATCGACATGAATAAGAATAATATTGTACAGTTTGTATGCTTCGTTACGAATCTTGATCTTGATATATTTGGGGCAAGATGGGAACATTACGCGGCCCAGTTTATGAACAGAACAGCCCGAATGACGCTCCAAAAAGCTGTTGCCGGCAGTAACAAAAATAAATTCGCATATATCTCTCAACATGAATGCAGCACAGAAAATTTCAGATTTAATTTTATGAAGGAAAGGAACTCTGAACATTTTCCGGAACATACGGCAAAAGTGGTCCAGGCTGGAGGCTATTCACCTGTGCAGGTTCAATGCGAGCATGCTGAAGTCAAAGGCGATGTCAAGATCATAGCGTTCATAGATGCGCCGGAAACAGACTTTAGCTTCTACCACCGCCAAACCTACCGTCACCTGAATATTTATGAGGCCTATTATGAGAATTGCGCCTATAGTTATATTATGGAATTTTTCGTCCAGGAAACAGAGGCAGCGGGACTTGTAAAGGAGTTAAAAACAAAACCTGGTATCGAAGCGGTCATCTACAAAGAATGTTCGACGTTGCATTTCGAAAAGGTTGTCAGCTAACTAGCCGGTTACTTCCGGGGCAATGTTCCCGTCAAACCGTCTCCTAAACATACTATCCAGATCGGGTTATACACTCCTTTCTTGCCTATTCCGGCAATTAAATTGCCGTTCCCAAAAATTTCACATTTCTCTCTGCGAATTCTTCAGTAACTTTTGAGGGTGAAAAGAGTCACCAGTATAGCCATTTGCTGTTGTCTGTTTAGCGCTGTAATACATGCGCAGGACCTCAGTGGCTTCTGGAAAGGCACCTTCAACATGATCGGATGTTTCCCCAACAACAATATTGAACTGCAGGTAACCATGAGAGACGGAGTCGCCTTCGGTGATTCCTATCATTACCAGGACGTCGATAATTATGTAAAAAAGAAATTCTCCGGCCGGTACGATCCGGCCTTAAAAAAACTAATCGTCCAGGAAGGATTAGTTTCCACGTATCATATTCCCCGCCGATGCGTAATATGTATTAAACAGTTTAGCCTGGTGTATACCAAAGTTGGCAACCTGGAAATACTAAGGGGCCTTTGGAGCGGAAATGTCTTAAACATGAGCGCTTCCTGCGGTACCGACAGCATCATCCTTACCCGCGTGGCAGAATCTGCTTTTAAAGCAGTACCCGAAATAAAGGTTGATACCGGTAATATCCGCCTCGATTTTTATGATAACGCGATCGTGGATGACGATTCTATCACGGTGATGGTAGATAACCAGGTAGTGTTATCCAATCAACGGCTTACGGCAAAACCGCTGACCACTTTTGTTCGGATCGATTCCGACAGCCCGTTTCATGAAGTGGAAATGATTGCTGATAACCTTGGTAGCATTCCGCCTAATACGGCGATCCTGATCATTACGGCAGGTGAAGCCCGGCACTTACTAAATATGAGTTCAACGAAGTCAAAAAGTGCGAAGGTGCGCTTTGTATACGAGACCAAGACCGGTAATATACCGCCGCCACCGAAGTATTCGGTGCGATGATTTTTGTATTCTCTCCCGTTTCTTATCATTCCTTAATTTGTCCCACGTCCACATGCATCAATCGCCGTTATGAAGGAACCGGCAATTAGTGCGACAAGACCACAGTGTAAAAAGAATTACTCTTACATCATGACAAAATGAGGGTGATTTACTAATTTGCTGCTTTCATCTTATGTCATTATTCATCGCATCCCTCAACTCTGGCAGCAACGGTAATTGTTACTATATCGGTAATGAAAGGGAAGCCATATTGATCGATGCAGGAATAAGTTGCCGCGAAACGGAAAAGAGAATGAAACGATCAGGACTGAGCATGGCTAGGGTAAAAGCGATCTTTATTTCGCATGAACACAATGATCACATCAACGGCCTGCGGGTCTTATCCAAAAAATACCAGCTGCCGGTTTATATAACCCTGGCTACAGAGCGATTCGGAAATTTGCACCTGGAGAAAAAGCTGGTGAAGCGCTTCAAAGCAGATCAACCCGTCACAATTGGCGGTCTTCGGATCACCGCTTTCAAAAAGGAACATGATGCCGGGGACCCACACAGCTTCGTTGTCGCCTCGCCATCGGTAAAAATCGGTATCATTACAGATATCGGGACTGCATGCAAACAGGTCATTTATCACTTTAAACAATGTCACGCAGCCTTCCTCGAAGCAAACTATGATGAAGACATGTTAATGAACGGAACCTATCCCTACTATCTCAAGAAACGTATATCAGATGGCAAAGGACATTTATCGAACCTGGAAGCCCTGGAGCTGTTCAAAAAGCACCGTCCACCCTTTATGAGTCATTTGATTCTGGCACATCTTTCGAAAAATAATAATGATCCGCAGATCGTAAGCAAGTTGTTTCACCAGCATGCGTCCGGCACAAATATCATCATTGCATCAAGATATGAGGAAACGGCCGTTTATAACGTCAGTGATGCTTTATTCCAGGCTAAACTAGTTCCCAGCAGAAGATCCGTAAAACCTGAACAGCTTTCTTTATTCTGACGAGGCAGGCATATTGCGCGGATAAGCAATCGTAATACCGCCTTAATCCAGCACCTCATAGATCATCATCGGGTTGGCTTTATTTTTCATGCTCACCTCTCCTACCTTCCGGCAGTTGAATGACTCTTTCACTTTCTCATATGAAGTTTCGCTGATGATGACCTGACTTTCTTTGGCGGCTGTTTGTAATCGCTGGGCTATGTTCACTGCATCACCAATAACAGTATAATCGAGCCTGCGCAGGTTACCCGACCCGATATTGCCGGATATCATTTCCCCGCTATTGATACCAATAGATACTTTGGGCGCAAAAAATATATTGCCTGATTCATTCGGCAGTACTTCAATGTTCTTTTTTACTGCCAGGCATGCATCGATGGCCCTGTCGAGGTGATAGTCACCCCTAAAAACAGCCATGATCGCATCACCGATGAATTTATCAACGTATCCGCCCTGGGCAAGGATCTCTTTCACCATTACGTCAAAATATTTATTGAGCAACTTTACCACCATATCCGGCGTTTCATTTTCGCTGATCGAAGTAAAGCTGCAGATGTCGATAAAGGCTACGGTGGCATCGACTGTTTCATTCATCATCAATGAAGATTCATATTCGCGGCTACCCATAAAATTCAGCACCGTTTCATCCACATACATCCGCAGAATATTATTTTCTTTGATGGCCTGCATGGTTTGGCGTAACTGGCTAACATATTTGACCGTTTTTTGAACAGTCAGGTCGAGGTCTTCAAAGTTTACCGGCTTGGTAATAAAATCAAAGGCGCCGCGATTCATTGCCGTCCTGATATTATCCATGTCACCATACGCTGAAACAATTACGGCTTTCATTAAACTATGTTGCTCCCCCAGTTTTGTAAGCAGCGTCAGGCCGTCCATTTCCGGCATATTGATGTCGGTAAGCACGACGTCAACATCATTATGTTGTTCAAGCTTTTCCAATGCATCTTTCCCATTGATGGCAAACACAAATTCATACTGGTGCTCCCGTATCTTTTGCCTGAATTTTTGTTTAATGAGCATTTCGAGGTCCACCTCATCATCAACAACTAAGATCTTTGTCATCAGTAGATGGCTTTTAATTTTTCTTTGAGAACACTAAATTCAAGCGGCTTGGTCAAAAAATCATCTGCGCCCAGCTTCATAGCGGTGTTATAGTTTTCCGCATCTCCATAAGCGGTGATCATCATCACTACAGGCGGCGGCTCGCTGTATTTTTGCTTGATATGTTTCAGCAAATCAAGGCCGCTCATACCGGGCATATTAATATCGGACAGTATCAATACAGCTTCGTGCACATGCTGGTTAAGATAAGTGATCGCTTCTTCACCCGAATAGGCAAAAACAAACTCCATTTCCTTATTCTTTATCTCCTTTCTGAATCGTTGTTCAAAAAGGAACTGGACGTCTTTTTCGTCATCAACTACTAGTATTTTCATTTTTTAATTTAAGATTTATCCGGTAAATAAATAATGAATTCAGCGTATTTTCCTTCCTGCGTTTCAACCTTTAGTTCGCCTCCATGTCCCTGCGTTACGATCTCATAACTCATGCTTAACCCAAGTCCCGTTCCCTCGCCGGCAGGCTTGGTAGTAAAGAACGGTTGAAAGATTTTATCCCTCACTTTTTGTGACACGCCCAGGCCATTGTCTTTGACGCTGATAGTGACCCCGCCGTCGCCATTTTTTGTCTGCACACGAACAAGCGGCTCATAATCGTTGCCGGATAATTTTTGTTTCTGCATGACAGAATAAAAAGCATTGGTAAAAAGATTGAGCAATACCCTGCCGATATCCTGCGAGGCGATCTTTATCTCCGGGAGTTTACTATCCAGGTCAGTTTCTGTCTTCAGGTTGAATGATTTGTTCCTGGCCCGGAGACCATGATAGCTCAGGCGAAGACATTCATCCACCAGTGTATTGATATCTGTCAATTGTTTTTGTCCGGTGCTGCTGCGACTATGTTGCAACATTCCTTTTACAATGGAATCAGCCCTGCGTCCATGATAGGTAATCTTTTCATTATTCTGTATTAGGTCGTCAGCCAGAGTCAATGCCTCATTGGTTTTCCCGGACCGCAGGTGATTTTTCAACTCATCGATCAATTCGACATTCACTTCCGAAAAATTATTGACAAAATTCAGGGGGTTTTGAATTTCATGTGCGATGCCTGCAGTGAGTTCACCTAGCGAAGCCATTTTTTCAGATTGGATAAGTTGCTTCTGCGTTGTTTTGAGGCTGTCGACGGTCTGGTTCAGTTTTTTGAACGATTCAGCATTTTCAAGCGCAATAGCCGTATAGATCGCGATATTGCGCAACATATAAAGATGATGATCGGAGTAGGCATTCTTCTGAAAGCACTGGACAGTGATAACTCCAAGCATCCTGTCTTTTATTTTAAGAGGCAGGTAAATAAGCGATACGGGCTGGCTTCCCTGCTTGGGAGTGGGAACATTTTGCAGGTAATTCTGGTATTCGTTTTCCAAATCACCCATGATGATCTCCTTGCCGCTGATAAAGCATAAGGCGCCAAAGCGGTTTTGATCAAAGATCGAATTGGAGTAAAAAGGAAGGGCTATCCCATTTTCATAGGTGGCAGGAAAGTCTATTTTCTTTAGCTCTTCATTAAAAATGCCAATCCCGAATACCGACGCGTCCATCAGTGTATTGACATTATCGTATACAGTGCCGATGATCGTTTCGACAGAGAGGGAAGAAGTAATCTTCCGTCCTATTTCACCTAACAGTTCAATATTGCGGTAGGATTGTTCAAGATTGTCTTTCTGTACCGACAGTTCGTAAGCTTTCTTATCTATTTCCTTTTTTTGTTTTTGCAACACCACATTTGCTTTTTGCTTATTTCGGTTGTTCCGGTAAAGCAAAACGGCCAAGGCAATCAGCATAGCCAACCCCCCTAGGAGGGCATATAATAAATTCCGTTCTCTTTTGTTTTCTGCCCGCTGCAATTCGATCTCCGTTTGTTTTTTATCCAATTCATAACCGGCCTGTAACATCGCCGTTTTTCTTGCTATCTCTTGTCCGGTCAATGTATCCTTTAAATTGGAAGAAAGTACCTGGTATTTATAAGCCGTGTCCCATTGTTTGAGTTTGGCAGCTGATTCAGCGATCAGGTAGGTGATCTCCCGCAGGTATAACCTCCAGCCCATTTCATACGACAACTGCAGGCTGTGCTTTGCATAGTATAGTCCGCTGTCCGGATTGCCTGAATGTGTAAAAGCTTTGCCCATCGCCCATTCATCCCATGGCACCATAGTATTTTTTGGTTTCCGCAGGTTGTAATTCCAGGCCGGCCGCAGGTAAGAGAAAGCCTCTTTGTATTTACCCATACGTTCATACACATCACCGATATTGCTATAGCTCACATAAATGTTGTTTGAATCTTTCAATTCTTCATGTATACGAAGCCCTTTTGTATAAGCGTCGAGAGAGGCCGGGTAATTCCCCTGTGTCTTGTATGTTTTACCAATGGCATTATAAGCACCGGAAATGCCCGATTTGTACCCGATACTCTCTGCCTGCTTTAGCGCAGCTTCCTGGTATGGGATCGCCTTTTCATCATCCCCGATCACGTTGTAGAGATAACCAATTGTCCGGTTAATGTCTATTGCCTGTTTGATGTCGCCGGATTGTTCTGCAAGTTTCAGTCCCCGCAAGAAGTCGTCAAGAGACAATGCATAATTACCTTCATCCATCAGCAGGTTGGCCCGCATCCGGAATAAATAGCATAAGCCGCGGATATCCTTTGCTGATTCCAATAGTTGGTTTGCCTCTTCAAAAGTTTTGGTAGCAGACGGAAAATCAGATTCATCATATAACCGGACAGCTTTAACCGTAAGTGCATTCCCCTTCCCTTTGCTGTAATGCAGCTTCTCAGAAATCGTAACGGATATGTTGATCAGCGAATCGACCGTCTTTGGCATCGATCGGCGTAACAGAACGGCAAGTTGGTTGATAAGATTTACTTTAACGGTATCTTCCGGCCCTAGGGCAATCAGTGTTTTCCAAAGACTATCAGTAGCTGATGGCTGCGAAAACAGGGAAACGCTGCCTGAAAGCAGAATAAGCAGTAGTGCGGGCAGCATCTTTCTCATGAGTCAATTTGGAGATTCAGTTTTATAATGGCAGTCCGGTATCGCAATAATCACAATGAACAAAACCCTGTTAAAGAATAAGAAGTTACTCTGGCGTTCGGAATCGATGTGAAATGGCGGAAATACTGGCTGCACAATTTCTGTCGTTTAAATTATGGAAAATTCCGTAACAAATTCATGGGTTTTAAAAAATACAAAGTACCTATTTATGCTGCCTGAACAACCACGCCAGCATTTGCTGATCACTATATGCGCCAAGCCACGAAAAATGGCCGACCTCAGGATATTGGGTAAAGCCCGGGTGCCCACCAGCTCTGGTTAATGCCTGTAACATGTCGAGAGAATATACCGGACTAACCGCCGGATCTTCCGCTCCATGAAAGATCCAGATCGGAAGGTGTGCGATGGAAGGGACTCTTGAAACATCTCCGCCGCCGCAAACGGGAACAGCTGCCGCAAATAAATGTGGATATCGTTCAATGGCATCATAAGTTCCATAGCCGCCCATGGACAGACCAGTGATATAAATGCGATTGGTATCGACCCGCAGAGTTTTTTTCACTTTATCGATCAGCTCAATAACCAGTTGCATCGGTTTGGTCGGCGAAGGCAACAAAGTCATCTGGGTGCTGTTCCTGTCGCGGTTAAAGTTTGACCAGTTTACTCCTGCCGGACATTGGGGTGCGATCACAAATGCCGGGTAGCGTATCATGTTTTCATCCGTGGCAAAATTCATTACACCCCATTTTAGTTGTGCCTCATTGTCATTTCCCCGCTCACCGGAGCCATGTAAAAAAATGATAAGGGGAAACCTTCGCAACGTATCTGAATCCGGAAACAGTTGCCGGTAACGCAGCGTGTCACCCCTATCATTGATGTAGGTGTTGATACTAAATTTTGACGACGACTGCGAAAAAACAGCCTGGGAATAGCCGCATAGGATAAGTCCCAACAGAAATGCTACTGATCTCATATAATACATTTTAATTTAAATTGAGTGTCCGTTTAATTAAACCAATTGCAGTTTTGAACCACGACTTGTCCCGCAGATAATGCGGGATAGAATCATAGCACACAAAGGTTTTCACAACTTGTCCCGCCGAAAGTCGTGGATAGAATTCTATGTGTTTCTTCCTCATGTGACCTATGTGACTATGTGGTTTCAAAATTTAGTTCGTATATGCTGACTACACTTAATTTATTTTTCGGGAAGTATGATAATAAATGTCGACCCTTCTCCCTCTTTCGTTTCGACTTTCAATTCACCGCCATGTCCTTTTGTAATAATATCATAACTTAAAGATAGCCCCAATCCCGTGCCCTGCCCCGTTGGCTTAGTCGTAAAGAAAGGTTGAAAGATCTTGTCCATGATTTTTTGCGGAATGCCATTGCCATTATCACGGACTTTTACTTCAACCTTTCCATTAATTTTTTTGGTACTCAAGTTGACGTTTGGCTCATATTGGTGCGCGGCCAGGTGGTTATTCTTCTCATTTACTGCATAAAAAGCATTCGTTATAAGATTTAAGATGACCCGCCCTATTTCCTGTGATATGACATTGATCTTTCCAATACTCTGATCAAAATCTGTCTTAAATGTTGCGTTGAACGATTTATCCTTTGCCCTTAACCCATGATAAGCGAGTCTCAAATATTCATCCGCCAACGCATTGATGTCTA
This sequence comes from Chitinophagaceae bacterium, assembly GCA_025450235.1. GTDB lineage: Bacteria > Bacteroidota > Bacteroidia > Chitinophagales > Chitinophagaceae > VBAT01. Next base: position 10,663 of record JANWHX010000089.1, read on the forward strand.
TAGGCTCCTTTTGTCCGCTGCCTGTTCTTGAGTGTTGAAGCATCCCTTTTACTATCGCATCAGCCCTCTTGCCATGGTGATTTATTTTTTCTTCGTTCTCTTTTATATCGTTTGATATGGCGACCGCCTCGTCAATTTTTCCGGCTTTCAATTCCTGCTGCAACTCATCAACTAATTCTTTGTTTACCTCTGAAAAATTATTGACAAAGTTTAACGGGTTTTGAATTTCATGAGCGATGCCCGCAGTGAGTTCCCCAAGTGATGCCATTTTTTCGGATTGAATAAGCTGGGACTGGGTGGATTTTAATTTTGATAAGGTATCCTCGATTTCGTTTTTTTGATGATTCAGCAGGGTGTTAGCTTTTTGCTTTTGACGAACGTTTCTCAGAAGCAAAATTGCAATCAGTAAAAACATAGCTAACAGCCCCACTAATGCAAGCAATCTTGTTTTGTTCTTATACTGTTGCTGTTCCTGTTGAATTGCCTGCTGCTGTTGTTGCTGGCTTAGCATCAGCAACTGGAGTTGCTTAAACTTTTCCGGTCCGTATAAACTGTCTTTAAGGGCAGCAGAGACAGCCTGGTAGTAAATGATGCTATCCGGCATATTTTTTTTCCTGAATAAATTAACGAGCAGATCACTTGCTTCGAGGATGTGCAATTTTTGAGAACTCTGTTGACCTTTAACAAAAGACAGTCGTGCGTGGTACATGCTGGAATCCTCACGGTTTATTGCCAGGTAAGATTTAGCGATCCAATTATGGATTCTACTTGGGTTTACCTTGTCACCAATCAGAGAGGCATTTTGAAGGGCATCACGATAATATTGTAGGGCTTGTTCATGTTTACCTAACCGGGCAAGAGCAATTCCCAGTCTTGTCAGGATCAATATCTTTAAATTGCCATGGTTCAATTCTTCCGATTTTGCCCTGGCATGTTGCTGAAAAAATAAAGCCGAATCCAGCATATTCATTCTCTCATAAGCATTTCCGATGTTTGACAAATTAAACGCGTTCATGACCGGGTTTGAAAGGCTTTCAAATATTTTATTTGCCTGGTGCAGATAGTTTAGCCCCTCCCTATATTCATTTAGCTCTAAATAAATCAAGCCGATAAAACCCAGGGAAGCAGCCTCGCCGTTCTTATCACCCATGTCTCTGCTTAATTGAAGTGCTTTGAACTGCATATCCAAAGCCTGTGGAAATTCACCCAAAAAACGAAATGCTTCACCGGCTGTAGTCAATGCTTCGAATTCTCCACTGGTAAAATTCAACTTCCGGGATAGTTCAGCAGCCTCTTTTGCGAATGCCAGGCATGAATCTGGTTTAGAAAAATAATAAAAATTGGCCAGTTTAAGCAGTTGCTTTACCCGGTTGGTGTCTGCCGGAGAATTTTCCAATAATTCTCCTGTGTTTTTGGTCTGCTGACTATAACCCACAACAGTAGATACCATCAATATCGTAAACAGCCAAACAATATATGCCGGTTTCATGTATTCCATTTTATGCATTTGGCAACTGAATAATAAACTCCGTCCCTTCACCTTCCCTGGTTTCAACTTTCAATTCCCCGCCATGTGCTTTTACAATATCATAACTTATCGATAATCCTAATCCCGTTCCCTGTCCTGTGGGCTTCGTCGTAAAAAAAGGCTGGAAGATTTTATCCAAAACTTTTCGAGGAATTCCTGGACCATTATCCCGAACAGAAATAAAAATCCGGTCGTCGGTTTTATCTGTTCGTACCCAAACAGTAGGGTTAGCCCCCCTGCCCCCCGAAGGGGGGTTCTGGGAGGCTGCATAAAAAGCATTTGTCAGCAAATTCAGAATTACTCTGCCAATATCCTGAGGAATGACATTGATGTTGCCAATTGATTTATCAAAATCTGTTTTTATTGTTGCATTAAACGAGTTGTCCTTCGCCCGAAGGCCATGATAGGCTAATCTCAAATATTCATCAGCTAATGCATTGATATCAGTAGGTTCTTTCACGCCGACGCTGCTGCGACTGTGTTGGAGCATACCTTTTACAATTGCATCGGCACGTTTGCCGTGATGGTTTATTTTTTCCTGGTTGTCTATGACATCTTTTGCAATTGCTTTTACATCATTATAATTCCCTTTTTCAATTTCGTCATTCATCTCTACAAGCAATTCTTTATTTACTTCGGAAAAATTATTGACGAAGTTTAATGGGTTTTGAATTTCATGCGCAATCCCTGCCGTGAGTTCCCCAAGTGAAGCCATTTTTTCTGATTGAATGAGCTGGGATTGAGTGGATTTTAGTTCAGCCAGGGTTTGTTCCACATTTTTTTTCTGTAGCTCTATCTCTTCTTTTTGTTTTTGTAATAAGGTATTTGCTTTTTTCCTGTTGCGGTTATTTCGGAAAAGCAAAAATGCTATCAGCATGAATACAGCTATTCCGGCCAGCATCGCATAGGTCCTGATCTTGTTTTGAATCTGAATTCTTTCTTCCTCCAATTCCCGGTGCCGTAATTGCTCATCAAATCCTATATTCTGAACTTGCATTATTTTTTCGGCATTATTCAGGCTATCCTTTGCCGCCATAGCCAGCCCCTGGTATATAAAAGCGCTATCCATATTATTTCTCATCTTATAAATGGATGACAGGGAAGTATAGGCAAATACTAATCCACTGGAGAATCCCACTGATTGAAAGATCTTCAACCCTTTTTTTGCATACAAAAGACTTGAATCGCTATCACCTGTTTCCATGAATAAATTGGCTAAACTCACAAAAATACCGGCCAAAGACTGGAGGTTATTTTGTTTTTGGGTTACCTGGATTCCTTCAGAAAAATATTGTTTTGCCAATGCATAGTTTCCTTTTTTATAATAAATAGTACCGATTAAATTTAAAATAATTCCCATGGTATTTTTATTGAATGACCGGCTGCTATAGTCCAGAGCCTTCATTTCAAAAGCAAGTGCGGAATCCAGCTTATTCAAGTTGTTATAGACATTTCCTAAATTCATATTTGCCAGGGCTACCTGGAACGTGTTATTAATTTCAACGGCAAATTTTTCGCATTGCCTGTAATGTGATAGTTGTTGGCCAGTATTGCCAGTAGCTCCATACAATTCACCCAAAATGTTGTGATTGGAGGCAAGTATGCTTAACCGGGCATCCCGTGGGCTTTCGCCTTTTGATAAACCCCATACACTATTTTCGCTTGCAGGATCTTCAGCAATTTTTAATGCCTTTAACAAAGACTGCAGCGACAGGGGATAATTTCCTAAAATCTTATTTAGATAGCCAATATAAATAAATGCATCAGCTTCATATAATTTCAATTTTAATTTCTGGCTAATAAATAGTTGCTGTTCTGTAAAATAAAGCGAACTATCTCTTTGTATTTGCCGGTAATAAAAACCAAGTTTCCTGGACAGATCCATCCGTACGGTATCATTGGTTGTATTCTTTAAGGCCAGTTGCAGACTATCCAATTGTTTTTTTTGTAACTGGGAATAATACAGACTTTGCTGTGCCCTGCAAAAAGAAGGGAACATGAAAAACAAAATGATTTTTATGAATGACTTCATTCAGCTAATTTACGTATTGGGTAATTGAATAATAAATTCGGCGCCCTCCCCTTCTTTCGTTTCAACGTTCAACTCCCCACCATGTGCTTTTACAATATCATAACTCAACGATAAACCCAATCCTGTTCCCTGCCCGGTTGGTTTGGTGGTAAAAAATGGTTGAAATATTTTATCCA
>JANWHX010000090.1 GCA_025450235.1 Chitinophagaceae bacterium
AGCTTAATAAGATTTCCTACAAACCAACTTTCTTCCGCCCTGATCATCGCATCTAATGTCTTATCCGCCTGGCGCCCTAGTTTTTTTATACTGCTCACTGTATCCACAAAGGATTTAATATTCTTATCTCTTTTATCTCCTTCAACCTCTTCCAGTTGGTCCAATAATTTCAACATAGGCTCCAATTCTCTCTTCTTTCTTTCCTTTACGATCTGTTTCACTACTTTCCATATATCCTTTTCGGCGGAAAAATATTCTTTTCGTTCTCCTGTCAGTAATACCCTGTCGACCAGGCCCCAGTTGATCAATTCCCTGATATTCATGTTTGTGTTGCCACGGCTGATACTCAGCTGCTCCATAATATCATCCTGGGTGAGGGGATCGGGCGTTATTAATAACAATGCATGTATCTGCGCCATTGTCCGGTTAATCCCCCAGTGCGTGCCAAAGGCGCCCCAGCTGCTGATGAATTGTTGTTTGGCTTCTGTCAGTTTCATAAGGCAAAGCTACCAAGATGTTTTCGAATTTTCAATATTTATTGAAAATATATTTTGCGCCGGTTTTACGATCTCCGAGAGCTGAAATTGCTAACTTGCCTGTATGAAAAAGATATTCTTTGTTGTCCTGCTGATCGTTTCAGTAGCGGCCGTTCATGCCCAAATTAAAGTTTTCAGGTTTGCTTTTCTTTCTGATACGCATATTGGCTCACCGGACGGCAAGGCGGAAGAAGATCTCAGGAGAACGGTGGCGGATATTAACCAGATGACGGATATTTCTTTCGTTGTCATCACGGGGGATATAACCGAGCTGGGTACCAACGAAGAAATAAAAAGAGCCAAACAGCTATTTGATGTATTGAAAGTGCCCTATCATATCATTCCCGGTAATCATGATACCGGGTGGAGTGAAAGCGGCGGCGACTCTTTTGTAAAGGTCTTTGGCAATGATAAATTCAGTTTTGAATTCAGTGGCATCCGTTTCCTGGGATGTGCTTCGGGTCCTTATCTGCGCATGAGCGATGGACATATTCCGCGCAGTGCCATCAATTGGCTGGATAAAGAATTAAAAAAAGTAAAAGATCAGCAACCCGTTATTTTCCTTAATCATTATCCCATTGATAATGGCCTTGACAACTGGTATGAAATAACGGATCGCCTTCGTCATTATAACACCTGGGCGATTCTGTGCGGACACGGCCATGCAAACAAAGCCCTGATCTTTGAAGATATACCCGGCGTGATGGGTCGTTCCAATCTTAGAGCCAGGGCGGAAGTGGGTGGCTACAACCTGGTTGACGTAAGACCTGATTCGATGATATTTACTGAGAGGCGGCCGGGCTCCGATAGCAATCGGGCGGCAACCCTAAAGCCATGGACAGGCGTAAAAATTGTCCCAAGGACTCCTGGAGGAGAAACCCGGTATTTTACGGCCGATAAAAAATTCAACCGCCCCGATTACAGTATCAATGAAAAGTATAAACAGGTGAAAGAAAAGTGGCGGTTCTCGTCGTCCGCTAATATTATTTCAACGCCGGCAGTTGATGGCGACAATGTAATTGTGGGCAACCAGGATGGCCAGTTGCTATGTCTTTCTTTAAAAGATAGTAAACAGAAATGGAGCTATAAAACGAATGGATCAATCTTTTCTTCGCCGGCGATCTCAAAAGACCTTGTGGTTGTTGGTTCGGGAGATGGCAACGTATATTGCCTCGATACAAAAAAAGGGAAACTAAATTGGAAGATCGCGACCGCCGCTTCTGTCCTGGGTTCCCCGGTAATTAATAAGGATACGGTATATATTGGTGGAAGTGACCACTCGTTTATAGCTATAAATCTTAATTCCGGGAAATTGTTATGGAAGTTTGAAGGATTGGAAGGTCCGGTTGTAAGTACTCCTTTATTATATGAGGACAAGATAATCTTTGGAGCATGGGATAGAAATCTTTATTGCCTGGATAGGAACACCGGGTCAGCCCTATGGAAATGGAACAATGGGTCCCCGGTAAGAAATTATTCACCCGCTGCCTGTATTCCCGTTGCGCATGATGGTGTTGTTTATGTGGTAGCTCCGGACAGGTATATATCTGCCATTGATCTAAATGATGGCAAAACACTCTGGAGAAATAAAGATGCTACCGTGCGGGAATCTATTGGTATATCCGCCGATGGCAAATGGATATATGGCAAAACGATGCAGGACACCATTGTAGCGTATGCAGCAAGTCGGGAAAAACAACCTGCCGCCTGGAAGATGCATTGCGGATTTGGATATGAACATGTTCCTTCCATGCTGATAGAAAAAGGAGCAACTGTTTTCTTTGGAACCAGGAGTGGGGTGGTGTACGCAATTGATCCTTTAAAAAAGGAAATTGCCTGGGCACATAAGATTGATAACTCAATGGTCAATACTGTGCGGGTACTCGACAAACAGCACCTGGTCGTTTCTACGATGGATGGAAAGATCGCCTATCTTGAAATTAAATAAATTTCAAAAGGATCAAAGCAACATTGTGATCGGGTTTTCGAGGAATTTCTTAAATGTTTGAAGGAAGGCAGCTCCCGTTGCACCATCCACGCTGCGGTGGTCACAACTCAATGTTATCTTCATTACGTTGCTTACAGCAAAACCATCGCCCTTTTTCACTACTACTTCTTTAATTCTGCCAACAGCCATAATGCAGCTATCAGGAGGGTTGATAATGGCAGTAAATTCATCAATATCCATCATCCCGAGATTGGATATGGTAAACGTATTGCCTGAAAATTCATTTGGCTGCAATTTTTTATTTCTGGCTTTGCCACTGAGTTCTTTACTTTCAGCGGCAATCTGGGGCAATGATTTCTGATCTGCAAAGCGAACGACAGGAACGATCAATCCATCTTCGATGGCGACAGCTATACCAATATGGACATGCTGATAGCGTCGTATCTTATCCCCAAGCCAGGAAGCATTCACCGCAGGGTGCTGGCGGAGCGCCAATGCCGCGGCTTTTACCACCAGGTCGTTGAAGCTGATCTTGACAGGGCTTATTTCATTGAGTTGCGTGCGTGCCGGGATCGCATTGTCCATATTGATCTCCATCGTGAGATAGAAATGCGGCGCACTGAATTTACTTTCGCCCAGCCTTTTGGCAATAATACTTCGTATCTGTGAATTTGGAATATCGGTGTATCCTTCCTGTCCGGATACAACCGGTGCAAATGAAGGCACTGTTTTCTTATCATCAGCCGCCGGACTGGCAGATGGTTTATAACTATCAATGTCTGCTTTTACAATCCTTCCACCATCACCGGAACCCGACAGCTTATTAATATCGATTCCTTTTTCAGCAGCTAGTTTCTTTGCAAGCGGTGATGCTTTTACTCTCCCGTTGGTAGCGTTCTGTTCCTCTGTTACCGACTGCTGAGTGTTTTTTGCTGGTTGGGCAGCTTCTGTTTTTTGAGTTGTTGCTCCCGACTCCTGGCTCACGACTGCCGGCTTCTCTCCTCCGCCTTTAGCAGCAGCGACAATCTTATCTACATCTACTTTTCCTTCTTCACCAATAATAGCCAGCAAATCATTCACTGCTATCTTCTCACCCTTCTTTGCACCCTGGTATAACAGCTTCCCATTTTTATAGCTTTCCAGTTCCATAGTAGCTTTATCCGTTTCTATTTCCGCTAATACATCACCTTTCTTTACAGTATCACCCACTTTCTTATTCCAACCGGCAATGACACCTTCCGTCATAGTATCGCTAAGTCTTGGCATCAATACCACTTCTTCCATTTTGGAAATATCTATCGAGGTAGTCTGAGGCTTGCTATCGGCTGTCTGTGTCTTAGTTTCTTGTTTTGCGCCCGGGGCTTCTTTCTTCTGGCTTCCTTCCGGCTTCTCCGTTTTCACTCCCGACTCCTGGCCCGCGGCTCCTGACTTTGCTCCTCCACCTTTGATTAATCCTGAAATATCTTCTCCTTTATTGCCAACTATGGCAAGCAGATCATTCACCTGTAGCTTACCGCCTTTGTCAGTTCCTATATGAAGTAATGTACCGTCTTTGTAGCTTTCCAGCTCCATGGTGGCTTTGTCAGTCTCCACTTCAGCAAGCAGGTCGCCTTTTTTGACCGAATCGCCAACTTTTTTATGCCATGCAGCGATGACACCTTCGGTCATTGTATCGCTTAGCCGGGGCATCAATATCACTTCAGCCATTGCCTATGAATTTTCGCCGAAATTAAGGTAAAATGCGGAATTGGATTAGAAGGTGGTGGCACGGTTTGAAAAATGATGCATTAAACTTCTTAAACAGAAGTCACGGAGTCACCGAGTTTCAGAATGCGACCTTAAACCTGCCTCGCTGTCTGAATGACTCAGTCGGGCAGGCGTGGCTAATTCAAACTAGCCCACTACTGATTAGAAAGGATTCTATGAAAAGTACAACGAATTGGAAAATACTATATATAACATTGTGCACTGGTATAAACTGCTTTTCAAATTGAAAAATGTAAATTGGGAATGTTATTTACTTAACAATATTCCCACCCATAACACTGACAAATGAAAGATCCTAGTGCTAAGATTATCCCTTCAATAATAACGACCGTTTTTATCATCATGTTTGGCGGGTTTAATTTTGTTTCTGCTCAAACGGTATGGACAAAAACCAGGGCAATTGGCTGGTATAAAGAACAACGCTGGCTTGCCGGATGTAATTACTTACCGGTTACCGCCATTAACCAGTTAGAAATGTGGCAGGCTGAAAGTTTCGATACGGCCGCTATTGAAAGGGAGCTGGCATTAGCAGAAAGTATTGGATTCAACACGCTCCGGGTTTTCCTGCATGATAAGTTATGGGAGCAGGATGCCAAAGGTTTTATAAAGAGAATCGATATTTTTCTCCGTATCTGTGCAAAACATCATATCAAACCCATGCTTGTATTTTTCGACAGCTGCTGGGATCCATTTCCCGAACTGGGTAAACAGCATGCGCCTGAACCAGGATTGCATAATTCCGGCTGGGTTCAAAGTCCGGGTGCTGCTATTTTAACCGATTCGAATAAATATGATCAATTGAGGCAGTATGTCAAAGGCGTCATCAGGGCGTTTAAAAATGATAAACGCATTTTGTGCTGGGATGTGTGGAATGAACCGGATAATACAAATGAAAGTAGTTATGGAAGTAAAGAACCAAAAAACAAAGTGACATTTGTCAATTCACTGTTACCCCGGGTATTCATGTGGGCCAGGAGTGAAAATCCGGCGCAGCCGTTGACCTCCGGGTTATGGACCTGGTGGAAAAACGGCTGGCATAAAGACAGCAGTAAAAACTTAACTGCGACAGAAAAGATCCAATTGCAAAATTCCGACATCATCACATTTCATTGCTATCATGATTCAGCTACATTCCGGAGACAATTGACAGCTATTATGACACATGGCAGGCCGGTTATTTGTACTGAATATATGGCGAGAGGAGAGAAGAACACTGTAATAACCGTTATGCCCATCGCCAAGAGATACAAGGTTGGCATGATCAACTGGGGGTTTGCTGAAGGTAAAGAACAAACAAAGTATCCTTGGGATAGCTGGGAAAAAAGATACACCGCTGATCCTCCGCTATGGCATCATATATTATTCAAATCAGATTATTCTCCTTATAAACCGGAAGAGATTGATTTTATTAAAATGATGACGGGGAAAAGATAGTTCTTGCTTGAACCACTCCCGCGAAGCACAAAGCACAATAGGACAAAACACGCAGACCTGACTGCTTCCAAAGGAGTCCTATCTACTATTTGCTGCAGTGGTTAGCGGATGGCAAGAGACAATTAATGTACTCTATCGCTGTCAGCGGGCTTGGGTAATATTTTTATTTGCATTATTGTAGAAATGCTTAAAGCTCTTTGTTTTGCCAGTGTTGCTTTTTCACCGGTAAACAATTCATCTACCGTGGAAGTAAACAAATGGGTCCATTGCTGGAAATGTTCAGCAGTTAACGGAATAACCTGGTTCAGGCGCCGGTGTATTTCCATAGGATTACCAACATAACCGCCTGTAAAAAACAATGTGTTCTCCCAGAAATCATAGAACACAGGTAAATGCTTTTCCCAGTTCACTTTCATAATATCATTAAAAATAAACCCGATCACAGGATCAGCCTTTACCTTATCATAGAAACTGTTAACCAGCAGCTGTATATCCTTCCTGTTTGCAATATCTGTTTTCATTCAGTTTAATTTATACGGATAGTGCCTGCTCAATTTCTGCCAACAGTTTTTCGCTGCACAACTCCTGTATCATTGGGAAAAACTCTCTTTCTTCTTTGCGAATATGCTTTTGCAGGTCCCAGCCTAATTTATCAAGGTGCGTTGCCAGGTCGCTGGCATTTTTTATTGAT
>JANWHX010000091.1 GCA_025450235.1 Chitinophagaceae bacterium
AGATATGCATTTCCAATGTTTGCCAGAACCCTTGCAACCCGCACGGTATCGTTCAATGCCCTGGCAAAAGGAATAGCTGTCTCAAAGGCCAGGATTGCACTATCCATTTGATTTAGGTTGATTTTGCAGATCCCTATATCAATATACGATGAGAGGATCACACGGTTGTTCTTAATCTTCTGGCCAATCAACAAAGCCCGCCTGTAATAATCTATACTCGTTTCAGGTGATGCTCCTTCAATGGATTCGCCAATTTCGAGTAAAGTGATTGCTTTTGCAGAGTCGTTTGGAGATCTTGAAAGCTTTTGAAGTAAACTGTCGGGAATGTCCTGTGCCCGAAGAGCCGTGCCTGCAAACAGCAAAAGCATCCAAAGAAGAAGTAAATATGATCTAAGATATATCATGAGTAATCTTCATAAAGGTTGATATTCTCTTTCACAAAATCAAATAAGCTCTTTAAAATACCAGTTTCGGGTGATTGTTGCTTGCATTTGATGAATTCACTGTTTCAGGTGATAGCGGGCAAAACACAAGTCTCTACATTTGAATTCACTTTTAAAATTCACAAAAACATACAATGAAGAAGAATAGTATTATTCAGAACAAAGTGATGAGTGTAAGAAACCTGGTACCGCAAATAATAAACAACTAGTGCAGATTAACTTTCGTTCTATTGTTTAGAGTTTCCCGAATCAATAGCTTTAAAAAATGTTCTTCTTCAAGTTCGCTATTGTGCAAAAACATATCGAATATATTTTATCATTTGTAAATTCTTTTTATGACCAACATTAAAAATTTAATACTGCTTTTTGTTTTTACTCTTTGTATGTTTTGTGTCCATGCAAAAATCTGGAGGGTAAACAACAATACCGGCGTGGTAGCCGATTTTATCACTTTCACTGCCGCTGTTACTTCTGCATCGGTGCTTAGCGGCGATACCATACATATTGAACCGAGTGCCACAAGCTATGGCGGAGCCACAATTAGTAAGCGCCTGGTGGTAATTGGTGCTGGCTATCTGTTGAATCCGGCTGCCGGTGGCAATACAGGTTTGCAAGTAAGTATCAATACAAGCATGCTGTCGTCCATCACCATTCTCGACGGGGCCAATGGATCCAGGTTTTTGGGTATTTACCTGGAAAATACCGTCACCATTGGTGTCAGTGCATCCACTTACAACCTTTTATTTGAAAAATGCAATATTACCAGTTTTACTTTTGCCGCCGGTGCTCATGATGGAATTAGCATTAGAAAATGTTATAACAAAAATCGCCCTGTATCTATTTCGGGTGGCAACTTATCCAATTTCGTTATGGAAAACTGTCTCCTTAATGATGAGCTGGGTTTTGGATTCTCATTCAGCAACTTCACGGGAACAGGCTGTGTCGTCAGAAATAACGGTATCAGAGTAGCCAACGTTTTTAATTGCCCTAATGCTTATGTAGCCAATAATATTATCATCAGTCCCAGCATTGCCACGTTCACCAATTCCAATGTAAAGAACAATATTTTTTCCAATGCTTCGCAAACCTTTCCGGGTGGCGCTGTAGCCAATCAGACAGGAGTCCCGGAAGCAAATATATTTACACTCACCGGTAGCGATGATGCAAGATTCCAGCTAAAAATAGGTTCACCGGCTATTGCTGCCGGCGTAACAATTGCCGGGTATACGCCGGATTGTGGTGCTTTTGGAAGTACCGACCCATATAAATTATCAGGTATACCACCGGTTCCGTCCATTTATTTGTTAACAGTGCCGGCAAGTATTCCTTCAGGTAGTGCTACAATGAATATTACTTTCAGCACCCGCAACAATAATTGATAAATCCACGAGCTATGGGCGTTGAGCCGTTTGCAGAAAACGCTGTTGTACTGAACGCAGCAATAGCAAGAAACTAAGAATTGTTTATTCGGACGATCTCAATTCACAAATGAATTATATGAAACAGTTATTTACCTTCCTTTGTTTGTTGCTGGCGGCGCAATTCCTTTCAGCACAGGATCCTGCTTATCCGCCTGCGCCGGTTGTGACGGGTAATATTATAAAAGCGGAATACTTCTTCGATACTGATCCTGGCTTTGGCAACGGGGTCAACATTCCTGTTTCTGCCGCCCCAGACTTACCAAATGTCCTCGCTACTATCAATACGTCGGCTCTTGCCAATGGCGCACACCGTATTTATGTTCGTACGCTAAATATAGAAGGAAAGTGGAGCATCATCAATGTTGGGGCATTTATAGTGGATTTCAATCCCCCTTATCAACCTGCTCCTGCTGCGCCGGGTAATATTATTAAAGCAGAATACTTTTTCGATACCGATCCCGGCTTTGGCAACGGCGTTAATATTCCTGTCAGCGCCTCAACCGATTTAGCAAATGTAGTGGCCACATTGAATACATCAGTTCTCACCAACGGTACACACCGTATTTATCTTCGTACACTAAGTACTGAAGGTAAGTGGAGCATCAGTAACATCCAGGAATTTTTAGTGGACTTCAACCCTGCCTATCCGTCTTCACCTGCTGCCGCCGGCAATATTATAAAAGCCGAATACTTTTTCGATACAGACCCCGGCTTTGGCAATGGTACTGATATTCCGGTTACTGCTGCTACAGACATGCCCAATGTACTGACTGCTGTCAACACATCTTCTCTTACCAATGGCACACACCGTATCTACCTGCGCACGCTTAATATAGAAGGCAAATGGAGTATCAGTAATGCAGGAGAATTTATAGTGGATATCAATCCTGCTTATCCCGTAGCGCCTGTTGCGCCCGGTAATATTATTAAAGCTGAATACTTTTTTGATTCCGATCCGGGCTTTGGCAATGGGATCAATATTCCGGTTGTTCCTGCGACAGATGTATCAAACATAGCAGCAACAATAAATGTGGCGGGCTTAAGCAATGGCACCCATCGTATTTACCTCCGTACATTAAACATAGAAGGCAAATGGAGTATTACCAATTTGAGTGAATTTGTATATGATGCCGATCCGGCTTACTCTGTTGCCCCGATTGCAGCAGGTAATGTTACCCAGGCTGAATATTTCTTTGACACCGACCCTGGTTTTGGAAATGGGATGCCTGTCAATATTACTCCCGCTATCGATATTTCTAACCACAGTTTTTCTGCAGATGTTTCTGCTTTACCCGATGGAAACCATGTTTTATACATCCGCTCAAAGGATGACTGGAGTATTACATCGATCGTTTCCTTTTTAAAGGGCATTGCCCTGCCCCTTCATTTACTTTCTTTTTCCGGCCAAAAGGTAAATAACAGTATCCGGTTAAATTGGGCCACAGATAACGAGATCAACACTTCGCATTTCGATATTGAAAGAAGCCGCACCGGGACAGCATTTGCTAAAACCGGGGAAGTGGCTGCCATCAATAACAGCGGAAGAAATGAATATACTTTCGCCGACAACCAACCTTTTGACGGAGCCAATTACTACCGGCTGAAACAGGCGGACAGAGATGGAAAATTCACTTACTCTCCGGTAATACGGATATCAATTAATGGAAGTGAGTTGGCCTGGTCACTCTCCCCTAACCCCGCAAATAATGTCATCAATATTACTTATGCCGGTAAAAAAGAGATGGTGACAATTTCTATTTATGATGCGCAGGGAAGGTTGGTGAAAAAACAAACACAAAGAAACGAATTACCTGTTCAGGTTGAAGTAAAACAATTCAAACCGGGCCTATATTTCATTCAGTTATCGGATGGCGAAACCATACAACAGGGGAAATTCATAATACAATAAATCATAATTATGAAAACAATGAGTATCAACTTATAGAAAACCTCGCAAAAGCAAATCGATGATCGGAAAAACTTGTTGAACGGACAGTAGAAAAACAGGCCTCCTCTTGTTTTAGGCCAGTGTATCCTTCCAGGACCTAACTTTTGTTCTATTGTCTCATATTCAGCAATCCGCTAAGTTTAACATATTAAAACCAAGATGATGAAAAAGACCTTGTCTCTCATGCTATTATCGTTAATTGTTTTGTTTACCCTTATTGCATCAGCGCAAGGACAAACAAAACCTGTGAAAGCAGTAAAATATGATACCATTATCCGGAAGCATGTGGATAAACCGGCTGTAAAACCAGTGGCAAAACCGGTGGAGATTATTTTACCGACTCCTGAATTCGTTAACCAGCCCAATTACTATGATAAAGATGATAACCGCCTCATTAAATTAGAAAACGCCTCGGCACAGTATATCACCAAAAAGAAAACCCTGGGGTTAAAAGGAGCCAAACAATCCCTCACTATGGAAGCGTCTTCTTCAAAAGTCCGTTTTATTGCAAAAAAAGATATTGTCTTTTTTATCAAAACCAGTGGCGATGTAATTGATCTTACATCTTATATCAAGCTCTACCGTTTCGTACCTGAAGACCAGAAGCGGGAAGTAACGATCAATGCTAAAGAGGGCCTGCTGAATGACAAAGAAGAAGGTAAAGGCAAACTGATCAGCTTTGGAGTAAAAATGATCTCCAAAGATAATTATATGATCCAGTTGGCGGACCAGCTGGAAGCAGGTGAGTATGGGTTTGTCTGGGTAAAGAACATGGAACTCAAAGAATTTACTGTCTTTGCATTTGGCATTGACTGGAAGAGCAGTGATTAATCTGTATCCTGGCTGTTGTTGAATCAATCCAAACTTTTAAACATATAAAACTACTGGTATGAAAAAAATGATCTTCTCAATCCTATTGGTTCTTCCCTGTTGCGTGTTTGCACAGTTCGGTGTGAAAGCAGGAATGAACTTTGCGAATGTTACAAAAACATCCGAGATAAATAACAGCAGCCAATCGGGCTTCAATATTGGGTTATTGCTTGCACCTGCTGCAAAGGGAATTATAGGGTCGCGGACCGAGTTGGTTTATTCAAAACAGGGGTATGATTATAAGACCAGCACCAACACCGGTAACGTGAATCTTCACTACATCATGTTGCCGCAATACATGACGATCAATATCACCAAATTCTTCCAGATCCAATTAGGGGGGCAAATGGGATACCTGATCAATGCAAACGTCGACAGCAGCAATACGACGAGCACCGGTAATCCGATGGTTGATCAGATGATGAGCTATTATAACCGGTTTGATTTTGGTTATGGTGGTGGTATAGAGATTCATCCTGTATCTGGATTATTGATCGGTGCCAGGCTAAATATCAGCCTTACCAGCTTGTATAAAGATTTTGCAACTCCACCATCCGGATCTGGAGAACCCCCTTCGTTTATACCTAAAGTGGATGTTAAGAACAATCTTTTCCAAATTTTCGCCGGGTGGACATTTGGTAAAAAATCATCGAAAAAGAAATAAATATGAAAGAGTTATTTTTTTTAACCGTCTTAGCATGTATGATGGGTGAAACAAGGGCACAAAAATACCCTGACCCGGAATTCAGCAATGAAATATGGTACCTTAAAAAAGATAGTGTCAATACACTCATACGATTGGAAAAAGGCAGTTCCAAAATGGACACCAAAATGAAAATGGGTGGTTTTGGGGGTTCAGAAAGCGGATATGAAATGGAAGGCGAAAAATCAACGGTCAGGCTGAACAGCGGAACTAATCTATCCTTTGTATTTTCCACTGGGGCATCCGCACGGTCATCTGCTTCCACGGCCATGCGGGATTCCATGATGCGTGCCAATGGAATGGATCCATCTATGGCGGAGAGTATGACGGACCCGTCGAACACGGTCACTTTATATAAAGCCGAGACGGGTAAGTCCAAACGAAAAATACTGATGCAAAAAAGTCCGGGTGCCTCACCGTTTGGAAGCAAGAAAATGCAATCCAGCGATAAATTTACTTTTAGTATTAAAAAAATAAGAGAAGGTTATTGGGAATTAGTCATCGATAAACCCCTGTCGAAGGGGGAATATGCTTTTTCCATGATGAATATGGGCATGGGAAATATGGATGGTTCCACGTTACTTTTTGCCTTTGCCATCGACTAGCGATTTGTTCTTTCGGAAAGTTTTAACGTCCTCAAAGAGAATTCCGTTTGTGGATTTTCGTTGGTTAAGCGTCTCTTTTCCGCTTAACCATTTTTTTATGCTCAAACCGAAAGGTTTACTGCTGCTTCTTATACTTATTTTTTCCGGTGCCCTCTTATCTTCCTCCCGGTATTGGAAACAGGCCAAAGGCCGGATTGGCACTATACCCGAAGAACATCTGCGTTCACCTGGCTATAAAGAAAAGATGCAGGCGAAAGCATCAGAAGCAAGAATGTTTATTGAAAAGAACAGGTACAATGAATCGATATGTTTCCTGGTGGATATGAGTCTGCCATCTGGTCAAAATCGCTTTTTTGTTTACAACCTTAAAAAGGATAGTCTAGTTTCATCGGGTCTTGTTACCCACGGTAATTGCAATCAATACTGGCTGGACGGAAGAAAATATGATAATGTCGTCGGTTGCGGTTGTACATCCCTGGGAAAATACAAGATCGGTAATTCTTATGCCGGCAGGTTTGGTCTTGCTTTCAAGTTATTTGGTCTGGATAAAACAAACGATAAAGCCTTTGCCCGCTATGTTGTTTTGCATTCACACAGCTGTGTGCCCGAAACTGAAGTGAAAGACGAGATTTGCCAAAGCAATGGCTGTCCTACTGTATCCCCCGGGTTCTTATGGAAGCTCAAATCGATAGTCCATCAATCAAAAAAGCCAGTACTCCTTTGGATATATGAGTAACCGGCTTGATAAGGTTGCCAACAATTTGAAATCGTGGCACGATTCGGTATGGCAAACGTATTTACATCAGACTTGCGTCCAGTGTAATATTAATATTTGGATTCAACGATTTACTGATCGGGCAAGTGACTTTTGCTTCGGCCGCACATTCTGCAAACTTATCGGCCTTCATTCTCGGCACCTTTGCTTTTACCTCAAGATGGCTTTCAGTTATAGCACCATCTTCCAAATTAATGGTACATGTTGTTTGGATCACCCGTGGAGTGAATCCTGCGTTGCCTAAAACAAAACTTAATTTCATGGAATAACAGCCGGCATGGGCAGCAGCCACCAATTCTTCAGGATTGGTAAACGTACCATCTTCGAAACGGCTGCGGTAATCATACTTCTTGTTTTTGATAACAAGGGATTGTGTGGTTAGCTTCCCCATTCCTTCTTTTCCCGTGCCTTTCCAGTTGGCAGTTGCATGATGTTTCATAATATTTAATTTATAATTATTGGAGTTTATTGTCGGCTTTCAGCTTGTCCTTCGGACCATCAGGCAAGTTCAGCCAGCCTGTTCTCCGGATCATTGTACTCAATAATAAAATTGTTTTTCCCTTCGCCGATCAAAATCTTCAGGAATTTTTGCTGCACCAGCTCCAACAATGAAAGGAAAAGAAAAATGGCATGCACCCTGTTCTCTGCTTTGTCAAATATTCGTTCAAAGGCAACCGTTTTTTCTTCCTGGGCCAGCGATAGCATGTCCTGGCGGCTGCTTTCCATGGTATAGTTATATTGAACAACCGTGTGAACAGGGGCATTCTTTCGGTCAGAATATTTCTGCATGGCCCTTTCAAAGGCCCGCATCAATTTGAACAGGGTAATGTTTTGGATCTCTGTTCCTTCTCCTGACTCCTCGCCTATTTGTGATAATTCTTTCTGGATATTTCCCCGCTTTAGCTTCAGCATTCGCAGGGCCTCCATTTCGGCCATCTGGGCAGATGCCTCCTTGAATTTTTTATACTCAAGGATCTTATTGATTAATTCCTGGCGCGGATCAATTTCATTGCCTTGTTCATCCAGTTCTTTCCTCGGCAACAACATCCTGGCTTTTATGCGCATCAACGTTGATATAAACAGGATAAAATCGCTTGACAATTCAATATTCACCGATTCCTGCTGATGGATATAATCCAAAAAATCATTGGTGATCCTGGTAATAGGAATATTATAAATGTCCAGTTCATCCCTTTCAATAAAAAAAAGTAAGAGATCAAATGGTCCCTCAAACTGGGGAAGTTTTATCTGGTACGTTGTATTGTTTGCCATACGATATAGTTATATAGCCAGCTCCAGCAAATGCCATTAACAGGCTCAAAAATAAGGGAAATATAGTTGTTGCTATTTCTTTAGCGAATCCCGGATTTCCCGTAACAGGATAATTTCTTCCGAAGGAGCAGCAGGGGCAGGCACTTCTTCTTTCTTTTTCATCTTGTTCATGGCCTTAACAAGCAGGAACAGGATAAAAGCGATCACAATAAACTTTATTACCGCCGCCAGGAACTTACCGTATTTTACCGTTCCCCATGTGAGCTGATCCAGGTCCTTAGCGTGCAGTTTTTCCAGGGCCGGTTTCAGTAGTAATGGCGTGACCACATCATCCACGAATGACGAAATAATTGCTCCAAATGCAGCGCCGATAACGACTGCGACTGCCAGGTCGACAACATTGCCCTTCACGGCAAAATCCCGGAATTCTTTTAGCATGCCCATAAATAGTTGTTTTGAATTTGAAGTAAAAAGTCAGTTGGAAAACCGTCAAAAGATAAAGGAAAGTTCAGATAAAAAAAAGCCTTAAGTTAATGGGTACTGTATCAGTTTAGAACAAGATGGATTAAATCTCAGTCTTTTTTTATACCGGG
Organism: Chitinophagaceae bacterium; assembly: GCA_025450235.1. Lineage (GTDB taxonomy): Bacteria > Bacteroidota > Bacteroidia > Chitinophagales > Chitinophagaceae > VBAT01. The sequence goes on from JANWHX010000091.1 coordinate 8,631, forward strand.
GTATTGCATGTGCAGGCTTTTTAAGACCCTTTGAATTTCGCCGGCGATGATATATTCTTTGTACCAATTCTGATCCGAGGGAACGATCGTCCATGGTATCGCATTGCAATGATTGAAACAATCTTCATACATCTGCATGTAAATATCCCAAAGCTTCGCTTCTTCAAAATCCCTTGCATTATACTTCCACATCTTGGCCGGGTCCTTTATTCTCTCCGACAGCCGTTCCTGTTGTTCTTCCGGTGAAACATGCAAATAAAATTTCAGGATATGCGTATTATTATGGTCCTGCAGCAACTGTTCAAAATCATTGATCGCCTTCATTCTTTTCTTTGCCGTTTTATCATCACACCATTTGTGTACCCTTGTGATCAGGATATCTTCATAATGCGACCGGTTAAATATTCCTATCATCCCTTTCGCCGGTACGTGACGGTGAACTCTCCATAAAAAATCATGCGACAGTTCTTCCTCTGTCGGAGTTTTAAAAGAGATTACATTGACTCCCTGTGGGTTCATACTGGTAAAGACATTTCTAATCACACCATCCTTGCCGCTCCCATCGATTCCCTGTATAATCACGAGCAATGCATGATCATGCCCGGCAAATAAAAGATTCTGCAGTTCTCTCAATTCGGTCAAAATGCCGGCAGTTTTTTCTTTAGTTTCTTTTTTATCAAGTTCGGAGGGCGCACGCGTATCTATATCTTTTAAACTGATCTTTGCCATTATAAAAATCTATTTTGATCAAATATAAATAAATGGGAAGGCATAGCATGTTTTTTCTAATCTTTGCCGCCGTTAAGTAAATTGCTTATGAGCAACAGGTTTATCAACTGGGGCATTTTCGTGCTATTATGTTTTATTTGGGGCAGTTCGTTCATACTGATGAAAGAAAGCCTGAATGGTCTCAGCGTCCTGCACATTGCATCTTTGCGAATATTTGTAGCTGGTCTTGTTTTTTTACCCTTTGCTATTTTTCATATTGCAAAAATTCCCCGCAAAAAAATGGGGCTTGTGGTCCTGGCCGGTCTGTTTGGTAATCTTTTACCGGCATATTGTTTTGTGGCGGCTATTAATAAACTCGACAGTTCACTGGCAAGTATCCTGAATTCGCTGACTCCCATCTGCGTCGCAGGCATCGCCATTTCCTTTTTTAAGGATAACATAAAAGCCCGGAAGATCATTGGTATAATTGCCGGGTTCGCAGGATTATGCCTGCTTACTCTGTATCAGAAAACTCTCAGCCTGGACAACTCCGGCTATGCGTTGCTTGCCGTCGCCGCCACATTAATGTATGGAATCAATGTAAATGTCGTGGGTCATTATTTGAAAGACATTCAACCGATACATCTATCGACAGTATCCCTGTCACTGATGGCTATACCATCTGCTATTGTGTTATGGCAACAGGGCTTTTTTCAATTGGATTTCAATGATTCAACGGTTCAATGGGCGATTATTAATTCCAGTCTTCTTGGATTAACGGCCAGCGCATTTGCGACCGTCATATTTTATATGCTTGTACAAAGAGCCGGTGGCCTTTTTGCTTCGCTGGTCACCTATGGTATTCCATTCGTTGCCCTCTTTTGGGGCTTTCTCGATGGTGAGAAGATAACGGTAATTGAAATCGTTGCACTTTGTATTATCCTGCTTGGCGTTTACCTGGCGAACCGTCCTGATAAAAAGATAAATGATTATTAATTACTTATTATTGATTATTTCACTCCGGTAGCAGGGTCGCCTTTACGTCTTGAAGTTACCAATAATTAAAAATCAATAATTAATAATTGAACCGCTTTGTCTAAGAGTTGCCCGACTATAAAGTATTGTTCCAGGAGAAGAACAGGATAGCCTTAAACAGACATGATCTCTTTTTCTTTCGAGCTAAGATGTTTTTCCACAGCCGAAATATATTTATCTGTCACCTGCTGCACATTTGTTTCCGCGTCTTTTGCTGCATCTTCACTTAAGCCATTCTTCTGAAGCTTTTTAATATGTTCGATGGCATCCCGGCGGATATTCCGGATAGCTACTTTTGAGTGTTCTCCTTCCGCCTGGCATTTTTTTACTAATTCTTTCCTTCGTTCTTCTGTTAAGGGCGGCAAAAACATACGAATATTACTCCCATCATTTTGAGGATTGATACCGATGTTGGCTGCAATAATTGCCCTTTCGATCGGCTGCAGCATATTTTTTTCCCAGGGCTGAATGCTCAGTGTTCTTGCATCCATTACGCTAATATTTGCAACCTGGTTGATCGGCATTGGCGAACCATAATAATCCACGACGATTCCGTCAAGCATCTGGGGATTTGCCTTACCAGCCCTGATCTTTGTCAGTTCGGTTTCAAGATGACCAATTGCTTTTTTCATATGGTCTTCCTCGGTTGCTATGATCGTTGAAATTTCTTCTGCCATAAACTGTTCTTTTCGTTTCGAGATGAGTCTCCCCGGTTCCAGGGGTCGGGAGGCAAAGCTAATAAAAGAGGACGTGCAAAAAAAAAGCAGAAAGAATCCGGATCCCTTCTGCTTAGGAAAGTATTTTCTGCCGTTTTATTTCTGGTCTGCAATTGCCACTTCAGTTTCCTGCGTCAGGGTGACAACTTTAGAAGTTGTTTTCAATTCCGCCGGCCCACTCATGCTTTTGGCAATAACCATTGTACGAAGCGGCTTACGATAATATAATAGTCCAAGACCTGCAAAAGACAAAGTCAGCATGATCAGCAACAATGATGTGGATCCCAGGGATCTGCCCATGTAAGCCAGCATGACAAAGGAAATATTTATTGCCACGCAGGTCACTGTCACGGCGGTATGACCTAATCCCCAACCCAGTAAAAGGTGATGAACATGATTGCGATCGGGTATAAAGGGCGAACGCCCATTAAAAATCCGGATGGCAAACACCCGAAGTGTATCGAGCAAGGGAACAATTAATATAGCAAAGCCGATAGCGGCCGCAGATTCTATTGGCAGGGCCACTGAAGGTTCACTTGCGACATTAATAAACTTAATGACAAGTATTGCATTCACCAATCCAATCATCAGCGAGCCTGAATCACCCATAAATATTTTTGCGGGATGATGGTTGAAAATAAGAAACGCGATGAGACTTCCCGTAAGCGCAAAAGCCAGCAATGAATACGCCTGGTAACCGATCATGAAAAAATAGGTCCCGAAGATCAGCATAGTTAAAATACCAAGACTGGTCGCCAGGCCATCTACTCCATCTATCAGGTTGAAGGAATTGATAACAACAATAATGGTAAGGTAAGAGAGGGCCAGTGCGAAACCTTCCGGCAACTGCTCAAAGCCAAATAATCCATGCATACTGTCCAGGCGGATACCTCCAAGGTGAATAAGAATTGAAGCAGCGACCATCTGGCCTACAAATTTCTTGCTGGCAGACAAAACAATGAGATCATCTTTTAAACCAAGAAAGAAGATCACAAGCGCTGCCGCAAAAAAATACTGGAATTCAGGATTTAGATGTCCCTGGATCGATAAAAGTGAAGCCAGCAAAAAGCCACCGAAGATGCCCACACCGCCGAGAGACGCAACGGGATGCGTATGAACCTTTCTTTCGTCAGGCACATCAAAAAGCTTTTTCTGATCAGCAATTTGTAAAATCACCGGTATGGCCAAAAAAGAAATAATAAAGGACACAGAGGCGGTTAGTAATACATCGAGCATCGAATTTCGGTTTTTCTGGGTGCAAAAATAGGCTTAAACTCATTCAAACCGTTCGTTGACCCATTTTTTTTAATATGAAATAAGTTAGTTTTTAATCAATCATAGGACATGCCAGAATTATTTCATTCCGCAGATTAATTGATTCGGGGTGGAGTTGATAACGAAAAAGATTGCACATTTGCAACCTGACTGGTGATTTGGGCGCCGAAGATAACAAAAAGTTTAAAAAGTAATATTTAATTATTATGGCAGAGCTTACTGCAATTGCAAGCCAGATACGAAGGGATATTGTCCGGATGGTACATGGGGCATCCAGCGGCCATCCTGGTGGCTCCCTGGGTTGTGCGGATTTTTTTACCGCTTTGTATTTCAAGGTGATGCAGCATGACCCCACATTTAAAATGAATGCGACCAATGAAGATCTCTTTTTCTTATCGAATGGTCACATATCCCCGGTATTTTATTCAACATTGGCACGTTCAGGTTATTTTGATATAAAGGAACTGGCTACGTTTCGAAAAATAAACTCCCGCCTGCAGGGGCACCCTGCCACACATGAACATCTGCCTGGAGTGCGTATTGCTTCCGGATCATTGGGACAAGGCATGAGCGTAGCCATCGGAGCTGCGATCACAAAAAAATTAAACGGCGAAAAAAATATTGTGTACTCATTGCACGGTGATGGAGAACTCGATGAAGGGCAAATCTGGGAGGCCATTATGTTCGCGGTACATCATAAAATCGATAATCTTATTTCCACGGTAGACTGGAATCATCAGCAAATAGATGGAACGACTGAAAAAGTAATGGACCATGGTGATCTCCGCAAAAAGTTTGAAACATTTGGATGGACAACACTGGAGATGAATGGTAATGATATGAACGAGGTTCTGGCAACCCTGGAAAAAGCAAAGTCGCTGACGGGGCAGGGCAAACCTGTTGCCATTATGATGCATACTATAATGGGTAAAGGCATTGATTTTATGGAAAACGATCATAACTGGCACGGAATAGCGCCCAATGATGAGCAGCTAAAAAAAGCATTGGCACAGTTGCCCGAGACGCTGGGAGATTATTGATTATTATTTATTGATTAATTATTGGTTATTTCCTTCTAAGGAAAAGCCGAATCTCGGTTGACTTGTCGAATCGTATCTAATAATTGATAATCAATAATCAATAATTCGAAAATCAGAAAACTTCGACTTTACTACAGCTTATTCACTCCTCAATGAAAATTCCTGGTTCAATACTCTCCTGGACGGAAGCCATGATGCGATCAGGGCTATTACAAAAACAGTGGCTCCGACCAGCAAGAAGTTAGCCGCTTGCAACTTAACGGGAAAATAATCTATCAGAAATGACCCGCCTTGCAGGGGAATGAGGTGATACTTTATCTGGAGAAGCACGGTCACTAAAGCCAATACCATCCCTACCACGCCACCGATCAATGCCAACAGCAAACCTTCGGACAAAAATATCTTTTGGATAAAACCTTTACTGCCACCTAAAGCATACAGTACATTGATGTCTTTTTCTTTTTCCAAAATCAGCATTCTCAGCGCACTGATCATGGTAAATGCAGCAACTACCAGGATCAATGAAAGGACACCATAGATGATCCATCGCTCCATATTCATGACCGAATACAGGTTTTGGTTTTGCTCGTAACGGTCCCTGACCTCGTAACCCGGTCCAAAGGTTTTTTGCACTTCCTTTTTTATATCATCTGCCTCCGAAGGGTTATCTAATTTTATTTCCAGGCCACTGTATTCATCCGGTTCAAATCGTAAAGCCCTTTTTGCGAATTCAAGATTGGTGATCCCGTATTTATTATCAAAATCCTGTTGAACAATAAAGGCGGCAGACGTTCGTATAGTATCGCTGCTGATATTTTCCATAGGGTCCAGCAATTCTGCGGGTCCCTTTCTTGGCAAATAAATCTGCAGGGTAAAAACGTTACGATCCGCCTGTATCCCCAACGCATTTTCTACACCGGCACCGAGGACCAGTTTAGGAAGTTCCTCCGTTCCAAGATCATAGTCACCTTTTACAATATGATCTGCAACGCCGCCAACATACCTGTAATTATCATCTACCCCCTTCATATAAACTACCGACTGGTATTCGCCATTCTGTAAAAACGC
>JANWHX010000092.1 GCA_025450235.1 Chitinophagaceae bacterium
GGTAAAAGCACATTGGCCAAACAACTTGCAAAAGAGCTTGGGTACGTATATGTAGACAGCGGTGCGATGTACCGGGCGATTACCTTGTATTTTCTCCGTAATAAGGTTGACTGGACGGATAAAAAGCAGGTGCAAAATGCCTTAAAAAATATTCAACTTGACTTCAGGTTTAATGAAAGAACGGGTACAAGTGAGATACACCTGAACGATGAAAACATTGAATACCTGATCCGGGATCTTGTTATTGCTGAAAAAGTGAGTGAAGTCGCGGCGGTTAAGGAAGTAAGGGCATTTGCTGTATCCCAGCAGCATAAATTTGGAGCCAGGAAAGGGATTGTCATGGACGGGAGAGATATAGGCACAGTAGTTTTTCCGAATGCCGAGTTGAAGATTTACATGATCGCCGATAATGCTGTTCGTGTCGAAAGAAGGTTTAAAGAAATGTATGAAAAGAACCCGAACATAACGATTGAGGAAATAAGAGATAATATCCAGATGAGAGACTACATGGATTCAAACCGCAAAATAAGTCCGCTAAGAAAAGCGGAGAATGCCATTGAACTGGACAATACAAATCTTACCCGGGAACAGCAGCTGCAAAAGGCTTTAGTGCTGGTGAAGCAACGGATCGGTACGAAGTGATTAGTTTTCTTTGCCTAATTCAAAAAATAGATCTATTTAACTGTTATCAGGTTATTTTTATAAGAAAAACAGATGCTAAAAAGCTGGGGATACAGGCTGATCTTCCCTTTCATTTTACTCCAGTGTATCGTTGTCATTGGCGTCGTTGGCTATATGATCATTGAAAAATACAGCTTCGTTGAGGCTTTATACATGACCACGCTGGCGGTGACAACCGTAGGATTCAATGAAGTGAGAACTTTATCCGTGGCGGGGGAACTATTTACCACTTTCCTGCTGATCCTTAGTTGGGGTGCACTCATCTTTATCCTTTCCCGTCTCACCCAATTCATTGTCAGCGGAGAAATTAATAAATTCTTTAAAACAAGAAGGCTTATGATCGCGATCGAAAAATTGAACCAACACGTGATAGTTTGCGGTTTTGGGCGCAATGGACAACAGGCTGCCCGTACGCTAAAGGTGCACAATGTACCTTTTGTTGTTGTCGAAAAAAGAGGGGAAATGATCGAACAGCATATAGCCGATCATCCGGACCTGGTTTATCTTCTGGGCGATGGGACGGAAGATGACGTTTTGAAAAAGGCCGGTATTGAAAGAGCAAAGGCATTAATAACAGCTTTGCCAACTGATGCAGACAATGTGTTTATCGTATTATCGGCGCGATCGGTGAACCCGACGATCCGGATCATCAGCCGGGCATCGAGTATAGCATCGCAACCGAAACTGATTAAAGCAGGGGCAGATAGTGTTATATTACCTGACAAGATCGGGGGTACTCACATGGCTACTCTGGTTTCCAAACCCGATGTCATCGAGTTCATCGACTATTTATCGGGTGAAGAAGGTGAAAGTATCAATATGGAATCAGTACCGTACAACGATCTGCCGGATGCGATCAAGGATAAAAGTCTGAAAGAAGTAATGACATGGAAAAAGACCGGCGTCAATTGTATAGGTATTAAGAATACGGGAGGGAAGTTTGTCATAAATCCTCCGGAAAATACCATCATTGCACAGGGAATGAAAGTTATCGTGCTTGGAACGCGGCAACAAATTGAACAAATGAAAGGGAATCTCTCCTGAATTATCTTAATTGCGTTTGGCGGGTGGCCGGGCTGCCTTACTTTTTTTGACGTTCAGTAACTCCAGCTCAAATACTAACACAGATCCACCGGGAATTGCCTGGTTGTCAAACGGGCCATAAGCCAGTTCATAAGGAATCCAGAAGTTGTATTTGGAACCTACCGGCATTAACATTAAACCTTCTGTCCAGCCCCGGATAACCCCGGCGACAGGATATACCAATGGTTGATTGCGCTTATAAGAATTATCAAATTCTGTTCCGTCTATCAATGTTCCTTTATAATTACAAACAAAAGTATCGGCCTTTGCCGGCCTGATACCCTTTCCTTGCCGGACTATCTCATATTGCAAGCCGCTGGCAGTTGTTTTTACTTTAGGATTCTTTTTATTCTTTGCCAGGAATTCCCTCCCGGCGACAATGTTAGGTTTTGCCTTATTTTCCTGTATACGAACAATAAGCTTGTTCATCACATTGTTGGCGACGTGATCATTAAACTGGAGAGGTTTATTTCCAAGTACATCGTTTACCGCTCTAACGATATAGGTTGTGTCCAGGTTTGTCAGACCTTGTTGTTTAAAAAAAAGGGCATGATTTAAGCCAATGGCATAGCTGACAGAATCTATTGAAGTTGCTGGGCCAAGGGTGCTATCCGGAACCCTTCCCCGCATTAGAAGTTTATTGACTATATCATTTGAATGCGCTTCACTCATCCATGTTGGTTTGTCTTCCAGTACATCGGAAAAACACTTTGAAACCAATTCTGTATTTGGCGTTGTAACGTTTTGTTGTTTACAAAAGCCTGCGATGCTCAGTCCGATAGCGTAGCTGGCAGAATCGTCAAGGGTTTTTAACAGCGGTTTAGGTTTAATAACTTTAGGTACAGGCTTTACCCCGGTCTTTCCTGGCTGGGCCGACAAGAAGTTATATAAGGTCAGGAAACAGGCAACGGCGATCAGTTTCTTCATTAGTCTAAATTAATGCGTAAAAATAAAAGTTGTAAACCGGATTCTGAAGTCGCAATCGTTTAATTTAGCGCATTTTAAGAGTTTTTATTAATTATGGATAGTTTTACTAAGGACATACAGGTCAGGTGGTCCGATCTTGACCCGAATTTTCATTTGAGGCATTCAGTGTACTACGATTGGGGAGCTTTATGCAGGATTGAATTTTTATATGCGTATGGTCTCACCACCGGGATCATGAACGAGCTCCATTTCGGTCCCATTCTTTTCAGGGAGGAGTGTGTTTTCAAAAAAGAGATCCGGCTAGGGGACAAAGTGACTATCGGTTTAAAACTCCTGAAAGGCAGGAGGGATTTCTCGCGGTGGACAATACAACATGATATACTTAAAGATAATGACGTCGTGTCGGCAATTCTGACCGTGGATGGGGCCTGGTTAGATACGCAAAAAAGGAAGTTGGCTGTTCCGCCTCCACAGGTTTCACAAGTTTTCTCTCAAATGCCTTTTGGGGAGGCTTTTCAATGGCTTGATTGAATTGTTTCGGAATTGGACATCCTCACTTTATCCGGGAACCTCGCCGCATAACTGCTGATGAGATTGCTGATATAGTTATTTTCTTTGTAGGGTTTCAGGAAACTTAGCAAAGTTTCGATTTCCATTATTTGAACATCCACTGGAATGTAACCCATCCCATAAAATTTCCCCTTTACCACCAGGACGCATGATTGTTCATCGGCATTTAATCCGTTTTCAACAATAGCAAAGGAAGGCTTGGTTTGTAACGAATCAATGGCGTCAAGAACTCTCCGGTTATATGTAATGGCATCTTCCCGTTGTTCACAGGCACCAAAACAATGTCCCTCGTTCATGCCTTCGCATGTATCATTGCTGGTCTGCATAAAACATAATTTGGGACAGAGATCAAATTGCCGCATCGTTCTTCTTAAAATTGTGTGCCCTTCCACGATATTAGGAATAGTACATACCGGTTCGAGTTGTTTTTTGTTTTTTTCAATCGCCAACCGTGTATAGCCATTTTGATCCTCGTAAGCGAAAATGCCAAAGACATCTTCCCATCCTTTTTGCGAATAATTAAAAACGGGCCATAATTTCTTAATCTCCGTAGACTCGAGTATGCAAGCCATCAGCTCGGTAGCACAGGGCTGACAACTGATTGAATGAGTGTGACGAAGAAAATTCTGTTTCTGCCTGCCCTGTGAATTATTGCTGAAGTGACTGTTTACCCGGTAGCGTACATTTCTCGCTTTACCTACATAAATGATCTTTCCTTTTTGGTCGTGAAAATAATAGATACCAGGAGTGTAAGGTAATTGATCAAAATGTTCTTTTGGGACATGGGGCGGCAAAATAAATTCTTTCGAATTTCTCTGTAAGCTCTTCTGAATAAAATTGTCTTTATCTTTTTTTAGCAGCTGTTGAAATATCCTGACGGTTGCTTCTGTATCGCCGCCGGCCCGATGATGATTCCTGATCGTTATTCCCAAAGAATGACACAACTTCCCTAAACTATAAGAAGGAAACCCCGGGAATAGCTTTCGGCTCAACCTTACCGTACACAGCTTTTTTACGTTCAATGAATATCCATATTCTTCTAAATGATTTTTTATAAAAGAGTAGTCAAAATTTACATTATGGGCAACAAAGATTTTGTCATTAAGGATATTATACACTCTCGAAGCTACTTCTTCAAACGGCGGTGCGCCTGCCACCATTTCATCGTTGATCCCTGTCATAGCTTCAATATAACGGGGAATTGGATGACCCGGGTTGATTAATGATTCAAACTTTTCGGTTATCTTGTTTCCATCAAATACCTGTATAGATATTTCAGTGATACCGTGCGCAGCCGCATACCCTCCCGTGGTTTCTATATCAACAATGGCATACATAAAAGGAACAGCTAATTTCGTAAAAAATTGTCAACCCTGGAAGACGATAAGATGATAATGTTGGGTAACCGGCTTGAAAAGTTGCTTCGACACCGTGGAAAGCAGGCCCGGCGACTTGGAGTGAGCTGCTACAGGCTTTATGACCACGATCTCCCTGAATTTCCTTTTTGCATTGAATTTTACGGGGATAAGTTATACGTTGCTGAATACAAACGCCGCCATGGCATGACAGAAGAAGAACACGATCAGTGGATGGATGCCTGCTTAAAAGTCATTGCCGGTGTTTTGAATGTTTCTGAACAAAACATTTTTCTCAAACTTCGTCAGCGAAAAGCCGGCAGGTTAGGGCAATATCAGAAAATTGAGGGGGTAAGACATGAATTCGTAATCCAGGAAAAAGATCTGAAGTTTATAGTCAACCTCAGCGATTACCTTGACACGGGTTTGTTTCTGGATCACCGCATCACACGCCAAATGGTACGGGAAAAAAGCAGCGATAATAAAGTGCTGAACTTATTTGCCTATACCGGCTCATTTTCGGTGTATGCTGCATCCGGTGGAGCTTCGGAAGTAGTATCTGTCGATCTTTCTCAAACTTATCTTAACTGGGCAAAACGAAATATGGAATTAAATGGATTCACCGATACCCCCAGTTACAAATACATTCATGCCGACGTAAAGCAATATCTGAAAGAGATACCCCGCGGTTATTTTGACCTGGTTGTATTGGATCCGCCAACATTCAGCAACAGCAAGCGGATGGAAGAATTTTTGGATATTGGACGTGATCATGCAGAGCTGATCAATGATTGCCTCGCAACACTAAGACCGCAGGGTTTATTATATTTTAGTACTAATTACAGAAAATTTGTTTTGGACAAGGAACAGATAAAGCCTGCGATGATCAGGGACATTACAAAAGCAACAACTTCCTTCGATTTTGAGAAAAGTTCCAACCGATACTGTTGGCGCATCACTAAATAGTATGGGGGGACTGCATAAAAAAAAGCCCCACCAACAAGCGGGGCAAACACTTTGACGGCAAAGCCGCGAAGTACAATAAGGTCACGGGACGGATAAATAAATTATCTACCCCACGTAAGGATCATAATGCCGGCGATCAATAAGATCATGCCACCTATGATCAGATTACCCTGTACTTTTTCATTGTGCAGAATAGAGTTGAATTTCTTCATAACCTGATTTTTTTTTGTTTTCAAATTGGTTTCGATCAGGTTTTCACGGGGAGGGACTGGAACTTAGGCGGTCATCATAGAGGATCTGAACAGCCTAAACGGTTCGGGAGCAAATGTAAGCGAGTAATGGCTCTTATGCAAGAACATACAGGTATTTTTTATTTGTATATGCGTATGTTTACTCACTTGTCAGGTTTTCCACGCATCGTAAAAACCCCAATAAGATGGTTGGTATCTAGATTATCCGTGACTTTTCTTGGATTTCTTACCGGTCATCGGAAAATTACCCTCTGCTGCACGGCGGACTCATTGTTTCGTAATCGAACAATATAAGCTCCCGGGACAATATAAGATAGCGGGATATCAATTCTTCCCGTTCTGCCCTCAACATTTTGTCTTAAAATAACTACTCCTTCCATACTTATCAGCTCAACTGTTTTGTAGGATTTATCAAGGAACATACTTAGTACAGGCGAAGTAATAATTGATGGGCGGACAAAATTTTTCTGTTTAATGCCTGTTTCCACTGAGACTGTATTGGAGTATTCGGCGCTTCCGTCAATGTTGACCATTTTCAGACGATAAAA
>JANWHX010000093.1 GCA_025450235.1 Chitinophagaceae bacterium
TAATGGTCAGACGGAGACCGTCAGACCATTAATACAACCACCTCATCAGCATCCTCGTATTATTCTCATTGTCATAAGTGGAACAAAGAAGTTGCTTTCTCAATCGTATTTCTTCTTCGCCAAAAGGCCGGTGATACAATTGTGTAATGATCGAAGCGAATGCATTTGCATTGGTACCGATGTGACAGGTTGGCTCCAGTCCCGTTCCCGCTACCATCGGATCATTTACAACGCAATGTCTGCCCTGGAACAATGCATGCAATAATTTAAGGCGGATACCTGTTATCCTTTTATTGAAACAAGGAAGGACATTGATATGGGCTTTGCGGATCAGGTCGTTCATCTCAGTTTCACTTGGATCGGCAACAAGGCAGGTATGCTGGCAGAGATGGGCCACCTTCTGCAAACGCCTTGAAGGTTTTTTGCCGGCGATGACAAATGGAACCCTCACTTTTGTAAATACTTTACACACGAGCCATAAAGCGGCTTCTTCGTTTTCGGGAACGGAGAGATTACCATGATACAAACATAGATTGCCGATCCCTTCTTCCCCGGTCACCCGCTGCCAGGCAGGAAACGTGGGAAGAAATTCAACTTTCGGCAATCCATAATCATTCTTTAAAACGTTAATATCGTATTGCGATACACAGACATAAATGCAATCTGCGGGCAAATGATAATTATATTTTTTTAATAACCTGCTTTCATTATAGAAGTATAGCTTCTTAAAAAAACCTGTTGCAGATCTTGCCAGCTCCTTGTAATAAACGCTTTCCTCGTTGTGCATTCGCACAACAATCTTTCTTTTGCCCGTATCTAAATGGGGAAGAACACCTGTACAATGGATGCCTTCCATTAATATCGGATGTTCGTCTTTTTGCAGATTGGTTAGTAGGTTTTCATTGTTGCGTGAAGAAATGATATAGGGTAAATGAAATGAAAAGCCTTTGTGCCCGGTTTCTCTTTTGTATACATTGATCGTTTCGCAATATTGATTTAATTCATTGGGAGTGCCCCTCTCATTGTAACTGAAATAGTGAAGGTGAATACCGACACCCAGTTTCTTCAGCATCATGATCCGGTTCATCATATCAATAGCTCCACCATAGTCCGGCGGCCAGGGAACATCCAGGCATACAATATGTAAATACTTCGTCACTGATTGAAAACAGATTGATAGAAGTCAAGCAGCTTTTTTTCCTCCTGCTGCCAATTCAGTATTTCCCGGGCCTTTAAGCAATTCTCCCTTAACCTCTGGTATAAAACATCATTTAAGAGTAAATTGTTTACGCTATCAGCAATTCTTTCAGGATTAAGATCTTCAATAAGGACGGCGACCTCAAATTGTTGATTCAACTTAATATATTCAGGGAAATTCATGACTATTTGCGGCAAACCCGCATGGATATAATCAAAGAATTTGTTGGGCAGGGCAAGGTACTGGTTTATCCCTGTGTTTTCAGCCAATCCCATCCCGATACCAGCTTTCTGAGCAATGGTCCATAATTCGTCCGGGGAAAGCATTCCTTTTAATTCAACCTTATCTTCCACCGCATTATCCTTAACCAGCCGCTTCAGTTGTTCCATAAAATTCCCATCACCACAGATCACCAGGTTATTATTGATCCGTTTCATAGCCGGGATAAGATATTCAAACCCTCTTGCTTCACCCACGGCCCCCTGGTAAAGAAGAAATTTTTCTGACGGCGTAGAAGGATTGAGTTTCCGCAGTTTGGTCATATTTCTTATAACCGCATAGTATACTCCATAACGACGGTTAAACTCATCAGCGATACTTTGACTGACTGTATAACCAAATTTAAATTTGGGGACAGCTTTTTTTTCAACTCTTGTCCAAAATTTTTTTATTCGCGGGCGGGTTTCTACCTCCTTCAGTCCTGTAAAAAATTCATGGGCGTCATAGATACGTGGGATCTTCTTCCATCGCGATATTGAAAGACAGGGTAATATTGTATCCAGGTCAATAGCGCAGATGGCGTCCATTCTTTTGAACAATAAAAAAAAGAAAAGACGAACATTATATTCGGCATAAAACATTTTCCCTTTCTTAAATAAACAGTTGATCCTTTTCTGACGAAATTTTTCTTGTTTAAGCGGGAGAGAAGCCGCCAATTTGTATCCAATTAATGTTACCAGGTATCCATTTTCTGCCAGCGTGGTGCAGATCCTGTGCATTCGCTGGTCATAGGTGAGGTCATTCGTAACCGTAAAGAAAATACGTTTCAAGCTTTTTGAGTTTAGACATTCGATGCCGGCATCTTACTTTTTGACCATGCATTTTCCGATATATTGCGTACCTGTTATTGCAAAGAAACAGAATTGTAGATTCTTTCAATTGTTTCAACGGTTTTAAGTCCATCCTCTGCACTGGCGAAGGGATGATCGCCGTTAGTTAATGCCTTTACCAGGTTTTCATAAATTTTGTCATGATTACTCATTGAGCCTTTGTAAGATCCATAATCATTTGCCTTGCCCGTATCAGGAATAGTCAATTCGTGGCTTTCGATCGATTGGTAGCCAATCTTATTCATGTATTCTCCACCGATATGTATGCTTCCTTTTTCAGCTATAATGCTCAGGCCAACCTCCATGTTTCTGTGAAAGGTGTTTACCGACCAGTTCAAACCTCCGATCATGCCATTTTCCATTTCAATGGCCGCTACGCCACTGTCTTCAAATTCAATAATGTTTTGATGCGCAAAATTCTTTCGGAAACCGGTAACAGATTTTATATCACCCAATAACCAAAGCAGGGCGTCAACATAATGGCTGAATTGTGTATACAAGGTACCACCGTCCAATCTCTTGTCGCCTTTCCATGAATCAGTGTAGTAACTGGCGGGACGATTCCAGAAACAGTTTAACTGGAAGCTGTAAATGCGACCTAATTTATTTTCGTCAATAGTTTTTTTCAACGCAACCAATGCCGGGTTGTAGCGGGTGGATTTGACAACGAATAATTTCTTATCATTTTTTTTTGCAGCATCAATCATTTTCAATCCGTCGGTCGCCGCAATACAAAGCGGTTTCTCGCAAAGAACATGTGAGCCTTTCTTTAGCGCTTTTATGGAATGTTCAGCATGCAAACCGTTGGGTGTACAGATGGCAGTGACATCGAGCTGCTTTTCTTTTTCTAATAATTCATCAATTGAATAATAGGGCCTGGCATTATATGACTGCGCAAGGTCATCGGCTTTGTTATTTATGATATCACAGACGGCAACCAGCTGGCCGTATTTAACCGCCTCTGCTGCATGACGCGGAGCTATTTTACCACAACCGATGATTGCAAAACGCAAAGGTGAATTCATAAGGTTGCAAATATACAGGAGAAGCCCCCTAATCGCGAAGCTTCGGGACACCAGAGGGGCTTATCAAAAAAAGGCTTCGCTAATTGCGAAGCCTTCAATATTTAGAAGAGGCATCAACCTCATAGTCTTATCAAACTCGCCAAACTTTCAACTCCTGACCCTTTAAACCTTCAACCCTTATTGCCCTGTATTTATGCCTTCCATGGCACCGCCATCCTGGTTCTTGAGATTTTTCCGTTTGAATAAACTGGGATCAAACTTGCCAAACCTCCAGTTGAAGTTGACGCGTACGATCTGCGCATCCCGTCGACGGATAGCATCCTGCGAAAAATATGATGATTCAGAATGAACATCCTGGCGTCTTGTTTTGAAAATGTCGTTGATGTTAGCAGAAAGAGAAGCGGTTCTATTCTTCAAAAATTCAAACCTGACCGCAAAGTCCACTCCATACGTTGGCCTGATATACCCCTGCGATGCAGACTGCGAACCTCCAAACATCATACCGCCACCTCCAAATCCACCACGTCCGCCACCACTGCCCCCTGGCGGCAAGACAGTTTTTGATTGATAGTCGCCGGACAGTTGAAGAGTGAAATTTTTGGGCAATTTGAAAGTGTTATTGATTTTTATAAAGTAGCTCGTCAAACGGGGCTGATCGGGCTCCCCGGGAATACCGGTTTTCACATCGGAAGTGTACAAATTAAGGTTAGGCGTGAATTCCCACCACTTTGTCACGTTATTTCTTGAAGTGATTTCAAGACCTGTTACAAAACTTGAATTAGCATTGATATAAGTGTTGAGGATAACTTCCTCACCATTGGAGCCAATGGCACTTTCCTGGTAACGGGTTATCAAATTCGTTGTATGCTTATAATAAAGTGACGCAAGCAAACTGCCTTTTTTCTTAAATGTCTTTTCATAGGAGAGTTCAAACGAGTTAGTGAATTCAGGTTCGAGCGCCGGGTTACCTTTGCTTGGATTCAATTTATCTGAGGAATCGGTAAATGGTGTCAATTGCCAGAAATTGGGACGATTGATCCTGCGACTGTAATTCAACTGGAGCGTCTGCTCCCCGCCAAGTTTTTGCGACAAGAAAATGCTTGGAAAAAGATTGATTGGAAAATTGATTTTGAAAAGCTCGTTGGTTTTTAAAAGTTTCCCTTCGTAGTCAGAACCTTCCGCCCGTAACCCCACCTGATATCCAAATGATTTTAATTGCTTTGAATAAATAGCGTAGGCGGCATAGATCTGGTCGTTACTTTCATACATAACCTGTGAACTTGGTTGGAGTGTGATTTGCCCGGTAACAGGATCAACGCTATAAAATGCATTATTGCTGCTGTTGCTTCTCATTTGAACCCTTGCACCCATTTCAATTTTTGTTTTATCATTGATGGGGTTCGCATAATCGGTTTGTATGTTAAGGTTTTCGTTTTTTCCCTCGATCCGTTGTTGCTGCATGTATGGTCCCGATGGTTGGGGTATGGGCGAAAACTTTTGATAATCCGATTGAATATTATTTGTATTCGTGTTTTTGCTTTTATTATAATTGACATCTGCTGTCCATTCCTGCCCGGCTTTTGGAAAATTATGCTTAAAGCTTAGCGAGGCCCCGGTATTGCGAAACTGTCCTTTACCATTTGTTTCCCTATGTTCGTAATAAATCGGCGCAGATGCAGTATCATAGTAGATATCGCTGATAGTTTTCGGCTCGAATTTACCTTTTACAAACACGCCGCTGACAGAAAGCGTATTCCTGTTACTGATAAAATAATCAATTCCGGCGCGACCAAAACCGAAATATCCTTGTTGTGTAGATTGATCCTCCTGGTGTACCAGCGTATCAGGGTCGGTATAAAAATTATGCCTGTCCGTTATTCCCGTACTGATTGATTTACGCTGATTCAACATTACGTTGGCAAATACATTGAATTTTTCCTGGCGAAGGTTTATGTCACCACCGAGTCCGACCCTTGCACGGGAATCTATATTTGCTCTTAGATTTCCATTATAACCCACTTTTTTTTCTTTTTTCAATACGATATTCAGAATACCGGAGGTTCCGCCGGATGCATCAAACTTGGCTGAAGGGTTAGTGATCAGTTCCACACTCTGAATAGCATCAGCAGGTATTTGTTCAAGTGTAAGATTCGTGGGACGTCCATCAACAAATATCGTGGGAGTATTATTGCGCAGCGTTACGTTACCATCAATATCAACATTCAGGGAAGGCACATTGCGCATTACATCCACCGCGGTGCCACCTGCAGAAACAATATTCTTGTCTACATTGAATACTTTCCTGTCAATCCCTAGTTTCAATCCGGGTTGAGAGGCAGAGACGGTCACATTTTCCAGGAGTTTTTGATCAAGCTCCATTTTGATATTGCCAAGGTCCTTATCAATCATTCCAAGCATAGCTGACATATCACCGCCACCAGCTCCTCCACTTCCCGGCATTTTCAGATCGAAACCGACTTTCTGTTCAATGGTAGAAAAACCAATCGCTGTCGCTTTTAATTTATACTGACCAAATATGGGAACATTTTCAAGGCTAAACTCACCATTTGCCTTGGTGAGCATTCCGGATACTACCACATCCTTTCTCGATTTGGAAGCAGAATCGAATTTATTTTGTAGTAACTGGACGGAGGCAAACTCTACAGCTTTACCAGACTTTGAGTCAACCAGTTTGCCGTATAAACGACCATTCATTTGCTGACCACCGCCACGGTTGCCACCCATACCAGGTTGAGCAAAAACGATTAATGTACTAAAAAGAAGGGCGAAAGCAGCAAGGAATTTTCTCATTTGAATTTTGTTTGACATTGGACGCTTAAAGCTCCATTAACTTGCTGACTTCGTAATGACAATTTGATAAAAGACCAATTTCA
>JANWHX010000094.1 GCA_025450235.1 Chitinophagaceae bacterium
GCTATTTGATCCCTGTATCCTTTGATCGTTTCCTCATCTTCTTTATTCTTTATCGCATCGGCTAACTGTTTTTCCAGGTCAGCGATCTGGGCATTTAATTCATTGGTGGCTTCGGCTAACTGTCCCTGCATTTGATTTTTTGATGGCACCTGCTCTGGTATAGGCTTTTTTATTTCTTTATTAACCGGTTGCTGGCTCAAACCAGTGTTTGCCATAAAAGCAATCATCAGTAGAAGAAGGATGATACGCATGTTGGAAATTTTTATGGATTATAATTTGATAAACTCAACTCTCCGGTTATTCGCTTTGGCTGCCGGCGTAGTGGCTTTATCCATCGGTTCAGCTTCTCCTTTGCCATCTGTTTCCATCCGGCTTTCATCAATACTGAATTCATTTGCCAACGCCATTTTTACTGAGGCGGCTCTTTTCTTAGAAAGATCAAGATTGGCCGCATCGGCACCATCAGAATCGGTATGACCAACAATCTTCACTTTGATGTCGGGATATTCTTTGAGAACGCTGGCCATCTCTTTTAATGTGCCGTATGATTCAGGTTTGATGTCAGCCTTATTGACGTCGAATAAGATCCCGTGAGTTACCCATTTGTTCTGTTCCAGCATTTTTTTTCGTGTATCGGGAGCGCCGACGGCGAGGCGAAGGTTACCGATATAATGCTGGACAGTTGCATCAGCATACAGAGCGACAAAAAGTATTGTATTCAATTTTGCATCAGGCGCAATTGCTTTGGGAATATCCCAGAATTTTTCCTGGTTTATATAAACTCTTACTCTTTCCTTTTGCCTCCATACAGATACATGAATAGGATTGAATTTATCGCCGAGAATATCTGTATAAGTCTGATTGCTTGCCTGGCTTACCGAATTCTTTCTTATTTCTGAAGTTGTGGCACCATTAACCTGGTCAGAATTTGATGTGTACAGGCCAATGGTAAGCCTGTTGGGTGACAAAGTCCAGTTTTGAGGCTGTTCAATGTCCTGCAGTTCGGCGAACGCAAATTTAAAGTCGGCCCCTTTGATCGGCACACCATGCAATAAATCAAATTCAAAAGTGAAATCTTCAGGATAGCTCTTTGTAAATTCAGGGACAAACACACCCGGTTTGCTGATCCAGAGCCAGCGGCCGGGCTTGCCTTCAACCGTTACAATTTCCCCGGCGCCATTGGTATTCCACCCTGCTGGAAAATCACCGATGCTCCCGGTTGAAAAATCTTCAAAGCCTATTACTTTTTCTCCTGGCACAAAATCATATTTGCTGTAGGCTTTGATTGTGGCAGGTTGATTACTGGTATTGGTATTTGACTCTGAAGTTTTATTTTCTTCAGTATTTTTTTTCTCCTCCTTTTTTCCACTCGTGGCGTCGTCAACCTTCTTGTCAACTTTATCTTTTATTTTCTTTAATAACTGGGCTTCTACCACAGAGAAAGTAGTGAGCATACCGATCAGCAGGACTATTTTTTTCATATACCGATATTTTAAAGTGAAACAGGTGTTATTAAAATATATAACTGGAAAAGATGATGATTCAGGCATTGAAATTAAAATGAGGACTAAACCGTGTCAATAGAAAAAAAGTCAGGATTTCGTATAACGAATGTTATAGAGGGAAGGAAAATTAATCCCTTTCGAAATATTTGTTCACCGCTTCGGTGCGGTTTTGTACATGCAGCTTTTCATAAATATTATGTATATGCTGGCGGACCGTACCATGAACAATCTTCAATCGTTCGGCAATTTCTTTATAAAGCAGGCCGTCAGCAAGTAGTTGCAGCACTTCATTCTCCCTGTCGGTGAGTATTTCTTTTTTAGTTACTTTTTTTTCATTCAGGAAAATATTCAGCAGCTTACGGGCAATGTTGCTGCTCATGGGCGATCCACCCTGGTTCAATTCTTTTATACTTTCAAGAATCCGTTGTGGTTTTGTTCTTTTCAATAAATAGCCCGTCGCCCCGGCCTGTAAAGCCTGCAGTACTTTTTCGTCATTCTCATATACCGTAAACATCAGGAACTGCGTGCCGGGACAATTCTCTTTTATATTTCTTATACAATCTATGCCGCTCATACCAGGCAGGTTAATGTCCATGATAACAATATCTGCCCCCATCGCGGGTAACTTTACCATAGCCGATTCAGCATTGCCAAAATTCTCAAGTAGCAGCAGTTCTTTATCTGAATTTATTAACTCAGATAAGCCATCTCTGATTTCTGCAAGATCTTCGACTATTGAAACTTTTATTGGCATGAAGAACTAAAATTAATTACAGAGGATTCTTTTAACAATAGGACGAACGTTATAGACTCAATGGCACGCTCAGCAAGACTTTTGTTCCCTGTTTATTAAAAAACTCAGCATTACCCTTTATTTCACTCATCCGCTTTTGAATATTCTGGAGCCCGTTACTGTAAGGTCTCCGTTTGTCCCAGTCTATTCCCTTTCCATTATCATGAATAACAATTTGTATTGCTCCATTCAGTTCAACAGAAAAATAAACCTGCGAAGCATTTGCATGTTTTACAATATTGTGCAGGCATTCTTTCACCGCTAAAAAAATGTTGCGGCGAATTTCGCCGGGAATAAAAGTACCGGGTAGATGTAAGGGTGTATTGGCCTCACATTGAATATCATGATTTGCCAGGTATTCCATTGCATAGGTGCGGGTATAGGCGACAAGATCGGCGAGGGTATCATTTTTTTCATTCAACGCCCATACTATTTCTCCCATCTTTTCTGTCATTTCATCTGAATAGCCCGTGATCTTTTCCAGGGATGTTTTGAGATGTTCATCGTTCGTGCCTTTGGTGCTAAGTGCCTGGCTAAGAAACTTTATTCTTGATAACCCTGCACCCAGGTCATCATGCATATCAGTAGCGATCCTTGTTCTTTCTTTTTCGATGGCCTGTAGTTTTTCAAATTCTCCTTTTTGTTTTTTGATCCTTTGGTTAAGATACCTCTTGAAAAGCAACCACCCGATGAACAATAATAGCACTACCATTGCTATTTTGAAAGAAAGTGTTTGCCAGAATGCCCTGGCTAACTCTATGTCCAGTGACTTACCATAGGGGCTTATCTCTCCCTGGGGATCAACTACACGCAGGTTGAAAACATAATTGCCGGGTGGAATTTTACTATAGCGGGTATAGCGGCTATTACCACTTTTTATCCAGTCTTCGTCATAGCCCTCAAGCTTATATTCAAAACTATAATCCGGCAGGTGCTGGAATGCGATAGGTGAAAAGTCAAATGAGAATGTATTTTCCCTGGGAGCAAGATTTATTTTTTTTAATTCATTCGAATTCGGCGCGGACGTATGCAACACATCATTGACATAAATACCCGTTAGCTGTGGCCTGGGAAGGAGAATTGAATTGGGCAACTGGTCGGGGAAAAAAGAAACAAGGCCATTTGATGTTCCGGCGATACACCGTTGGTCCGGGCCAAATGTCAATGCAGACACACTGAATTCATTTGCAGGCAAACCATCTTCAACAGTAAAAGTTCTTCCAATATCATTTTTTTCATCAAATATGTAGAGGCCCTTTTCACCAAAAATCCACAGCCGGCCGTCTTTTCTAAACACACTGCTTATCGTTGAAAAAGGCAGCTTATTATTGATTTCGTCTTTATATACCCGAAAATCTTTGGTGTCAGTATAATAAAGTCCTCCTGCAGTGGCAAACCAGGTTATCTTTTTAGTCTTATCATAGAAATAATGGTTGATATCAGCAGGAAAATCAATTTTCCTGATAAGGTCATATTCCCCACGGCGGTTCCCTTGCTTCAGTATATATAAAAACTCGGCGGTGGACTTTGCATAGACAAAGCCCTCTTCATCCTGGAACAAAAGCCTGAAACCAATGAACGCTTCCTTGTTTAATGTGCTAAAAGGATTTATTACGATTTTATTTGCTTCTTTGGTAAGGCGATAAATCCCGGCGTACGTTGAAAAAATGATGGAGCTATCTTTTAGCGCGATAATATCGTTTATCCAGATGCTCCCCATCCTTTCTTCTGACAGCAGGGGATATTTTACAAACCGTGCACGGCCGGTATGAAGATCATACAGCATCAATCCTTTGTTGGTACCACACCATATTTGATCTTTACCAGGGTCAAAAACGAACTTATTTGTATAACCGTCAAATCTTTTACCGTTTTCCAGAACCGGATAAACCCGTTTTTTAAATCTCAATTCTTTATCAAGGACCATAAACCCTTTGATGCTCGCAAACCGGCACCAGAGATTTTCATGATGGTCATACGCTGTCCATTTTACTTTGATATCATTTTCCCATGGTTCCGTATCTTTTTGGGAAATATGTTTATTAAAAAAGACGTTTTCAATATTCGCGTAACTGGCGCCATAGCCATAGCTTCCACACCAGACGTTCCCCATCTTGTCAAAATACAATGAAACAATATTGTCGGCGCAGATGCTGAAAGGATCTGATTTGTCATACCTGAAATTATCAATGAATTGATTGGTGTTTACATCAAACGTAAAAATCCCTTCCGGGCCACTTCCCAGCCATAACTGCCCTTTTGGTGACATCGTGGCATATCTTATTTCTCTTACGAGTCGTTTCTCCCAGCTGTTACATATTTTATAGCTGTGATTCCCCAGGTTCAACCTGACAAGACCTTCGTTTGTAGAAAGCCAGGCCGTGCTGTCATTTTGCTGAAAAATATGCGATACTTCCAATACCGGCTCACCAACCGAATTCCTATCTGTAAAGAAGGTCTCTTGTTTGATAAGCTTGCTGTTACTAAAGACCTGGTGAATGGTTCCCTTATCGTAAGAGGACCAGAGGTGAACAGTCTGTGATGCAGCCATTTTATAAAATACAGCGTGGGTGGTATTCAGTTCTGAAATGAATGAGGTTCTTTTTGTTCTTGTGTCCAGCGATCTTACTGATCTTGTTTCTGTCTCCAGAAACCATAGATCTGTTGCTGTATTAAATCCCAAAGGGACACAATAAGTAGTATCTTTTTTACCTCCCGGCCTGTCAACACTAAAATGGGAAAAACTATTATCGTTCCGGTTGTATCGATTGATTCCATTTTCATTGCCTATCCATACTTGCTGTGCTGAATCTTCCAGGATGCCTGTGATGTACCTGCCGGAAACGGATGTACTATCCCGGTCCTTCTGTAAAAAATTAATCGTTTTGACCCCGTCAAACAGGGTTAGACCATTATGAGTTCCAACCCACATGTAGCCGCGGCTGTCCTGTAAAAAATGGTAAACAATGTTTTGCGCTAATCCATTCTGTACTGTCAGATGCTTAAAATTATAATTCGCATTAAACGACTGGGCTCTCAAAGCGACCTGGCCGGTAAAGGCAATAAATACAAGGAACGTATGACCTGCTTTTGAGATCATGGGTGGAAGTTGATTACCTAAATGTAAGGAATTGATCTAAAGGGAAGTTCATTCCCGGCAATCAGGCAAATTGATCAGCTTTTTCCAAAAGCTTTATTTAGAGCTTCTGTTCTGTTCTGCACATGCAGTTTTTCGTAGATCTTATGAATATGCTGACGAACAGTGCTGGTAGAGATGAAAAGTTGTTCGGCGATCTCTTTATATAGTAAACCTTTAGCCAGCCATTGAAGTATTTCATTTTCCCGGTTACTGAGCGTTTCAACGGGCACTGCATTTTTTTCCTGGGCATGAAATACAGATACCAGTTTGCGGGCAATATTGGCACTCATGGGTGATCCGCCCTTGTAGAGTTCTTTTAACGCTTCCGACATCTGGAGCAGTCCTGTGTTTTTCAATAAATAACCCGAAGCTCCCGCCTTTAACGCTTCAAAAACCTTTTCGTCGTTCTCATATACGGTAAACATCATGAATTGTGTGCCAAGTGTTTTATTTTTTACCTGTCTTATGCATTCAATACCATTCATACCGGGTAGGTTGATATCCATAATAACAATATCAGGCTTCAGGCGTGGAATATCGTGCAATGCCTCTTCGGCTGTTTTGAAAGTATCCAGTACATTAAACTCACTGCTAAGTGTCAGAAAGTTCTTGAGCCCGTCCCTTACTTCGTCCAGGTCTTCTACTATCGCTAAAGTTATACTCATTTGATATCCGAATATAATCGGGATGATTCCAATTACCTATAGAACAAAAGTTATCAGGGCAATGACGCCGACAATTTTATGGTTGTGCCCCCATTGCTTTGTATTTCAAACGATCCGCCGAGATCCTTCATTCTTTTTTGCATATTTGTCAGGCCATTGCTGTAGGGTTTTATATCCTCTTTATCAAACCCCAGGCCATCATCCTGTATAGTTATGGTTAGTCCATGGAGAATATTGAACCGTATAAATACCGTCTCTGCCTGTGAATGTTTTACAATATTATGCAATGCCTCCTTCACCGTGAGGTAAATGTTTCTCCTGAACTCCCCACTGACAAATGACAAAGGAAAATCATCCGGCGTTTCTACCACGCACCGGATACCATTTTGTGAAAGATATTCAACCGCGTAAGCCCGGGTATACCCCAGCAGATCGCTCAATGAATCGTTCTTTTCATTCAATGCCCAGACAATTTCACCCATCTTGTCAATCATGTCATGAGAATACTGGCGGATGCTGCTGATATCATCTTCTATCGGTTGCTGTCTTAATCTCTTTATTCCAATTGTTTCACTTAAAAATTTTATCCTCGACAGTCCTGCTCCCAGGTCATCATGCATATCAGTGGCGATCCGTGTCCTTTCTTTTTCAATGGCCTGCTGTTTTTCAAGCACA
Source organism: Chitinophagaceae bacterium (assembly GCA_025450235.1). GTDB lineage: Bacteria > Bacteroidota > Bacteroidia > Chitinophagales > Chitinophagaceae > VBAT01. The sequence goes on from JANWHX010000094.1 coordinate 6,778, forward strand.
ATCTTTTGACGTCTCAGTTTAATACGGTAATAAATACGGGAAGCAATAATCAATAACCCCATAACGAATGATGCGACGATCAGTCTGAACAAAAGCGTTTGCCACCAGGGCGGCAGAATCTGGAAAGAAAATTCTATTTCTTTAGATGAATAGGATGTAGAAGGGAAAAAGGATTTTACTTTCAATGTATAATCTCCGGGAGAAAGATTCAGAAGGTTAATGTCTGCGATCGAACTGGTATCGCTCCATTCCTCGTTACCTCCCCCTGACAAGAGGTAGCTGTATTGTACTTGTCCTTCATCAATAAAAGTAGGCGCCGCCACGCTGAAACTGATATTGCGCTGATCATACTTCAGATGCAGGGGAGCCGGGGTCAATGAAATGGATTTACCATTTACCTTCATGTCTTCAATCAGTAATTGAGGTTCAACGGCTACCTCCGCCGAAATGACCGGCTCTACCTGGAAGACGTTGCCCATATTGGTCATTGCAAAAGCTGTCGTATTGATGTCTGTCCATACGTATTGAATATTAGCAAAAATATTATTGCTTTTGGTGATGTTTTCCAAACGATAATTGCCATCCTTTGTTTTGACCAGCCGGTCTATCCCTGTTTGTGTACCAATAATGACATTGTCGTGAGAGTCACATGCCAGTGCCGTTACAAAATTATCCGTCAATCCATTTTGTGTTTGAAAATGGAACAACTTTCGCAAATGATTATTTTTAAATTCGAAGCCCATGAGGCCATGATTTCTTGTACCTATCCAAAGAATTTCATTTTTATTTACCGTCATACACCTGGGCGATGCCATCCCGAACTCACTGACCGATTGAAATTCTTTCTGCAGATAACGTGAAGGATCTTCTGGGTGAAGGGAAAAGACCTTAAATCCTCCGCGATTAACCGTCCACAAATATCCCGCCCTGTCAATATACATCCCTTCGACCAGGTCGTATCCAGAGAGAGGATAGGTAGCTATGAGCTTTCCATTTTGTACGACGCAGATATTATAGTTTTCGAATAAGATTATATTTCCATAGGGATCAAAAATGGAGCGGCCCCCGAATTTGGTCGTGTCCGGCAGTGTAAAGCACTTTGTAAATCGAATGATCGTTTCATTTTTGCC
>JANWHX010000095.1 GCA_025450235.1 Chitinophagaceae bacterium
GCGCAGCCTGAAATTTTATAACTGAAGGGATCATGACATCGAATACATTCTGCTGAGGCAGGTCAGAAGATTCCAGGCAATACACGATCGGGCCACGTTTGACGGCTACCTGGTTTCTTGTTTCTTCAACCAATGGATTACTTACTATCAAGGTTGCAGGCATGCCCAATTTCAGTTCAATTCTATCACCGCTATTCCAACTTCTACCTGCGATAAGAAAACCCCCTCTCCTGACGCTTTCATTGAATTCCTTCCCATTAATTCTTAACTGGTATGATTTACACCAGCCTGGTATCCGTAAAAAGATATTTACAGGGTTGTGCGTTGCTTCTCTGACAGTAATTGTAATCTGACCATCCCATGGATAATTGGTTACCTGCTCCAGTTTGATAGATGACCCATCTTTCAGTTTAGTCGAAAGAACATTGCCTCCATACATATTTATATACAAACCATCATTTCCTACGCTATACATATAGTTACTCACTTCGGCAATTGTCCTGACAGTATTCGGCGGACAACAATTCGATTTACTTATATAAGGAACCCTCCCGCCTTCCCAGCGCAAATGATACGGATAACTTTCGGATGAAGCCAGCGGGTTGGTATAAAAGAATTTTGTTCCATCCATGCTGATACCGCTTAATACACTATTGTATAAAGCCAGCTCAACAATATCGGCATACTTTGAATCACCAGTCAACAAAAACATGCGCCAGTTCCACAACACGTTACCGATATTGGCGCAGGTTTCATTATGTGCACTGAAATTCGGCAACTGGAAGTCCCTTCCATAAGACTGGTGAACTTTCTGCACTGTATCTGGTTTATACGAAATACCATCCACTGATACTCCATCGTACAATGCGCCACATCCGCCGGTAACATACATTTTTGAGTTGACTACGTTATCCCAAAGTTTGTTTAGGGCATTCATCAAACTTACATCACCTGTCTCGGCATATACGTCGGCAACTCCAGCAAATAAATAATTTGCACGGACTGCGTGTCCAGCCACTTTGTCCATTTCGCGAAATGGTTCCCTGTCACTATTATCATCCGTTCCTTCAACGGTCCCTCTTATGTCGATTAGTTTTTTTACAAGTGTTAAATACTTCTCTTCTTTTGTTACCCGGTACATTTCTGTCAATCCCATGTAATGCGAAGGGCAAATTGCGTTGCGTGCTTGTTCAGGAGAAGCAGATGCATAAAATCCAATCAAAAAATCAGAAGCTTTTTTTGCTATGTTTAATAAACTTGTTTTTCCGGTTGCGGCATAATGCACACAGGCAGCCGTCATCAGGTGACCAAAGTTATACGCTTCGAAACTCAGCTTATCATCAAACATCTTTGCTTCCCCGTTTTTGCGTTGTTCAATGATGTTCTTTGTATAAATATACCCGTCGCCTTTCTGGGCTTTGCCAATCACTGCTATCGCTTCATCCATCCAAGCCTCGAGTTTTTTATCTCGTGTCGAAGCATACATCGCAGCAACAGCTTCGAGTGTTTTATAAAAATCTCCGTCATGAAATGATGGCCCACGAAAACGTCCGGTGTCTAATCCCGCAGCTATCCTGAAATTCTGAAAGGAATAACACATGTCTTTACTTGTATAAGTGGCCCACAACCGGGGCACCATTGCATCGCGACATACAGCAAAACGCTCTGCCCAGAACCCCTTTGTCCAATGCACATCACTCAATCCTACACTGCTGAGCTTTGCATACCGGCTTTGCGAAGTATTGACAAGACCCTCTTGAGCTAATGAGGCCTGCATCAGCGACATCATTGTTATTATGAAAATATTTCTTTTCATTTTTTTAGCCCCCCTTTTGAAATATTGCTGGTTTAACTGAATAATTAATAATGTATTCAATACCGGGTTGAATGGTTACTTCATAGGTATCCACAGTGGTGTCTTTGATCATGATATTCTTTCCCGATGGCCTTGTATTGCTCCTGAAACGTAAAGTCCCAGTGCCTGTAGCTCCTTTTATCCTTATTTGTTCTTTGCTGACATACATTTCAATATCGCCTTTTGGTGTCGGCACTTTACCTTCCATCCACTCCAACCCACCGAGATTGGGTTCGGCCATGTAACTGGCGTAGCCCGGTGATGTTGGTTTTACCCCGAGATAATATTTACCCAGCAAATAAATTGGGCTGGCACCCCAGGCATGACATAAACTTTTACCAAATTCCCTTCCATACATGGCGTAATGCTCAGTTCCTTTCTTTTGAGGATTGTATTCTTCCCAGAAACTTGTAGCACCGAGTTTCAACATACCCCCCCAGTAATCTTTCATTTCTTTCAACACATAGTTTTGTTCACCCATTGCGCATAGTGCTTCGAGCTCATAGAATCGCATGTAGGGAGTAGTGATCTTTTGAATATTATCATTCAGCAGAACAGATTTCTTAACGGCTTGCTTTTGCGGTTCATTAAAATAGTCAAAGAAGATTGAGAACATATTAGAGTACCTTGTTACATTATCTGTTTGTTTCCCGTCTACCCGACTATGGACCAGGGCCTGTTTGCTTTCATTCCAGTATATTTCAAATAATTTTTTTCTCAACTCTTCTGAAAATTGTTTGTATTTAGTGACGCCGGTATTATCATTAGCAATGTCGGCGCATAAAGCCATTGTCTCCAGGCTGCGGGCCAATAATAGCTGTTCAAAACTGACCTCTCCTTTTTTACTCAATCCCGCCGCCCAGTCAATAAATATCCAGTCGCCCGGGAGTCCCTGCATTAGACCGTTCTCATTTCTCCTGCCGAGGCAATACTCCATTAACGATTGCATGCGGGCATAGAATTGCAGGATGAATGTTTTATCACCCGTGTATAAATAGTAATCATAAATACCCAGGAACCAATAAAAAGTATAATCCATGATGGTATTGATATGGGATGTAACAGGATCTTTGCCACGTAAGGCCATCAGGGTTCTTGTAACAGTCTCATTATCGAAATAGAGGTAATAGTTCATCAGGTAACTCTGGTAGGCATCTCCGCTCCAAACCCAGCGGTCCCGTTTAATGCCATCGATAAAAAACTCCCGCGTGTTCAAATGAAAAGTGTATTTCGCTACGTCATAGATCTTGTTTATTTCTTCATCATTGCACTTGAAGCTTCCCCTCACTTTCACATCTGCGTATTCATAAAGCATAGAAACAGAATCAATGGTGACCGTTCCGTCATACTTTATATTCACATAGCGGAATGCCTTTGATAATTTAACAGTCTCATCTTTTTTGGCCGTGTTGCTTACCTGCAGTCGGTCCAACGTTTCACAATGCTCCATAGACAATGCTTCTTCCCTCGATTCACCGTAATACAGGGATAAATTCCCATTACCCTTTACGCCGTGGAGTTTGACAAAACCAAATGTTTCTCTTCCAAAATCAACGAGTAATGATCTGTCTCCTTTTGTGGCCGATACAGCTGATTTTTTTACAACCGGCAATTTAAATGCAGAAGGAAGTTGAGATGGTAAATTAAAATTCCAATATCCCGCCTTTAACCAATTCGTGGCGGAAATGTCCGAGGTTTTACCTGTCTCATCAATCCATTCTTTGTCCTCGAAGGTCACCAGCCAGGAAGAATCCGAAACAATTGTCTTTCCTTTTACAAATATCGCAGGCACATTGGCGCGGTTAAATACTTTGATGTTGATCTTATGTTTGCCTGGGGGAACAGTGATATGTTTCGGGCTGCCTTCATATGCCTTTCCATCCAGCTTTACATTGTATTCGCCTTCCACATAAATATCTACTTTTTCCTGCTGAGGGACATTAAACAGTTTGTGAAAATCTACCAACACATAATGTGCATCCATTTTCCAAAACACAGGCAAAAAAGTTCCTCTTTCAGTACGGCGGTTCTGCATTTTGTTGGCAAGATCAATTTCGAAGTCACCGGGGTACCAGATCCAGGTGGATTGCTGGGCATAGGATGGTTCACGCAACGACGCAAAGGCGCAAAGCAATACAAATGACCTCACCCCAACCCCTCTCCAAAGGAGAGGGGCTTTGGAACCCGAAAGAACAAAACCCATTACTCTTTTTCGAAAGGAATTCCTCACAAATAATTGCAGGCACTTCGCAAGTGCTGAGTAGCGGACAAAACGCTTAAAAGTGCCCTTCGCTTTAGTCAGGGTAAACTGCAACGAAGGCAGTATAGTAGTCCCGCTCTTAGCGGGACGGCCGGGCTCATAATTATTTTTATTCTTCATAGCGGAATTTAAAATCCATTAAAGTAAATATATAAACTTACCATTACTATTATCAAGGCGATCCATACCCGCCATACCAGTTTGGTAGGTTTGGGCAGATCTGCTTTATTTATTTCAATAGCCGTAACAGGTTTCCTGTCTATCAGGGAGATGATAACGGCCAACAAGAACAGCAAAGCGAAAATGTAAAAAGATAACAGCATATAATGCGGCCAGAAGCTGTATTCCTTAGAAGGAAAAACCCAAAGATAAAATACGCCGATACCAAGGCTGATCGCCGAACCCCATGATAAGGTAAAATTGACTGCGCCTTTGGTCATACGTTTCCAGAAAACTGATAATAAAAAGACAACTGCTAATGGCGGCGCTATAAATCCGAGAACAGCCTGGAACACATCAAAGAGATTAAGTCCTTTGATACTATCAATGGCGATAGCCATCAGTATGGCAAATAAACACCCGGCAACCACTGTGATACGGCCAACTTTGATGATCTGCCCGGTGGTGGCAGATGGATTTATCTTTTTTACATACAGATCCGTAGTGAACACAGTGCTCAGTGCATTCAATGATGAGCCAATAGTGCCTACCAACACAGCAATCAGCACGACGATCACTAGTCCGTTGAGGCCGGCAGGAAATAAATTAGTGACCAATGTCATGTATGCTTCATTAGGATCCTTGAGATTCGGGAACAGTTCAAAACAAACAATGCCCGGGATAATAAATAAAGGCAGTGATAAAATCTTTAACCAGCCGATAAAACTCACACCCAGTTGACCCTGCTCCAGGTTTCTTGCGCCTAATACAGATTGTACCATAGCCTGGTCGGTACAAAAGAATGCAACTGCCGAAACAGGATAACCCAATAATATTGCAGGCCATGGATAATTTTTGTCATTGGCCGGATGAATCAGGTTCCAGTATTCAGAAGGGGCTTTGTGGAAGAGTTCTGATATGCCTCCCACTTTATTGATCCCAATAATGGAGAGCATAAAAGAAACCGCGATAAGTAGTATCATCTGGAAAACATTTACTCTTGCGATCGCCTTCAATCCACCTGCAAAAGCAAACAAACCCGCAAACATTACCAATACAATCACTGATTGCCACATCGGGATGCCTAATATTTGTCTAACTAAAAAACCGCCTGCGAACAATCCCAGTGACAACCAGGAGATCATGATCTTTATTAAAGCATACCAGGCCAAAATATTTCTCGTACCATCTCCATAGCGTTGTCCCATGAACTCCGGCATGGTCGTGACTTTGCTGGCGAGATACCGCGGCGCAAACACCATAGCGAGTAAGAATAAGAATATGAATGCGTACCATTCAAAATTCCCGGCAACTATACCAGTTGTATAGCCAATGCTTGCAAATGCGAGCAACATGGAGGGCCCAACATTCGTGCCCCACATATTAAACCCAATGCTGTACCAGTTGAGTGATTTTCCTGCGAGAAATAATGTTTCGTCCTTTTTCTTTTTACCAAAACTGGCCTTGTAGCCTATATATAATAGTATCAGCAGGTAGGCCGCAACTATTATATAGTCTATTGTTTGAAGTTTTGATAAAATGTTGTTCATGAGGTGGGGGGTGAGGGGTGAGGGGTGAGTGGTGAGGGGGGAGGCGTGAGTCGTGAGTCGTGAGTACTGAGTAGTGAACCAGCCAGCCCGTATTCATCCAATATATCTTTTATTCTTATTGGTGTTCCGGTTTGCAAACTCTTATCCATTGCTTGCAAGAGGGCGATTGTTCCAATACCTTCCTTCAAATCAGGGTACGCTGTGAAATTTTGTTCTATTGAATCAACAAAATACTCTAAGTAATTCTGATACTCACCCGCATGATGGCTTTGCCCTTCAAACCGGAAGTAATATTTTAGTACGGCATCGCCCCAGGTAATTATTTTTTCTTCCCCGGCGCTGGTTGTAAGAGCATATCGCAGTTCATGATAATCGGCCTGGCTGGCCCCTTCGGTTCCCCTCAGGATGCATGTCATTCCGCTATCTCTCTGTGTTGGCTGCACGGGACCAGTATAGCTACCGCTTACTCTTGCTATCCGCCCGTCCGTTGTTCTAAAAATAAAATGCATGGTATCCTCGTTCTTCAGCCCGGCTTTGATTCCGTTTGAACTGATCATCCCGTAACCCATGACTTCTTCGATGTTGGGTAAATAATATCTTATAAAATCCAC
>JANWHX010000096.1 GCA_025450235.1 Chitinophagaceae bacterium
AATTTTATGATGCGCATTCACCGAATGCGATGTATTCATTACAAATGGGAGCCAGGGGAATGTCATCCATTTCGGGAAACTTTTATCCGGAAATTTTAGTGTGGATGGTCAACAATGCCACTAACCCCGATAAATCCGAAGAAGTCAAATGGCTGCAGTCGGAGATCAGCCGGGTAGATCCGTTGATTCATGTGGCTTACCCGATGAGTGCAAAGTATTTTCTGCGTAAACGCGGCTTGCCGGTCAGAACGATCAGCCGGGCAACGGCATTGGAACTTACCCCGCAACAAAAGCAAACACTCAATGAAATACATGATAGCTTTCAGACCTGGTGTGAGAAGTTAGCGATTAAGCCGGTGGATATTGAAAGCCTGCTTTTGCCAAAGGTTCCCCTGGATCCAGCTATATAATTATGAACGTATAAGATGCAAGAGAATTCATTGAAGATATTTTTCCCCGGCAAGCTTGTTTTTGGTAATGGAACATTGAATCAGCTGGCTGCTGATGTATTGCAATTGAATCCATCCAGAGTTTTTATTGCCACCATTCTGCCATTAAAGGAAGCTCTTGCTGATTTTGTGGCAACCCTGGAACATGAAAAGATTTCGGTTTTATCGGATACTTCCATTTTACAGGAACCTTCTTTCAGCGATTTTGAAAAACTCATGACGGTAGTGACACCATTCAATCCCGATGTGGTAATTGGTATCGGCGGAGGAAGTGTACTGGATATTGCCAAGCTGGTGGCGGCTCAGCTGGAAAATGAGCAGCCGTTAATCGAGTATGTTGGGACCGGGTTATTAAAAGGAAGAAAAAAGAAACTGATCTGCGTTCCCGCTACTTCGGGCACCGGCAGCGAAGTTTCTCCAAATGCGATTTTGGTCGGCGAAGACAATCAAAAAAAAGGCATCATCAGCCCGTATCTTGTTCCGGATATTGTGTATGTTGACCCGTTGCTTACGATTTCCGTACCTCCTGCGATCACGGCAGCAACTGGCATTGATGCATTAACGCATTGTCTCGAAGCGTATACGAATAAATTTGCCTTACCATTTATAGATATATATGCATATCGTGGGATGCAGTTGATCGCGTCGAATATTGTAACCGCGGTAAAAAATGGAGAAGATATTGACGCCAGAGAGAAAGTGGCGATGGGAAGTTTGCTCGGGGGTTTTTGTCTGGGTCCGGTTAATACGGCGGGAGTCCATGCATTATCGTATCCCCTGGGAAGTATGTTTCACCTCCCACACGGCTTGTCAAACGCTTTGCTTCTGCCTTATGTGATGGAATATAATATTCCGGCTGCGACGAAACGCTATGCTGATGTAGCTGTTGCCCTTGGTTGTGAAAGGCAGGCAGATGATAAAGCCACAGCATGTGCGGGAGTTAAAAAAGTGAAAGAGTTGATAAAAGCCTGCAATTTACCGGCTGGTTTGAAGGAAGTCAGTGTGCCCGAATCGGCTATCCCGGAGATGGCGACCGATGCCATGAAGATTCAACGCCTGCTAAAAAACAACCCAAGGCAGATTGAGGAAAAAGATGCAATTGAAATTTATAGGGCTGCATACTAATGAGTGGACGAAAAAAATATACAGGAGTAATTGTTCCGGCGGTAACACCCCTGACAGAAAAATGGCAGCTGGATGAAAGGGGCGTGCAGAAAATATTCGCATCACTTTACCGGCATAATGTTTCACCATTTATCCTGGGCACAACAGGCGAATCTGCATCATTGCCTTTGCAATTGAAAAAAGATTATATACTCGCTGCGGCCAGGAATAAAAAGATGGGAACACTGCTATATGCGGGCATTGGTTCAAATGTATTGTCCGAAACGATCGGGTTTGCTTCATTTTGTGCGGTACATGCTGTAGATGTGGTGGTAGCGACTTTACCTTCTTATTATGCATTGACCGAAAAGCAGATGCTGAAGTATTTCACGGTTCTTGCAAATAATATTTCGTTGCCGTTATTTATTTACAATATCCCTGCCACCACGCATATGAGCATACCGCTTACCCTGATCGATGAACTGAGTAAGCATAAAAATATCGTCGGGATGAAGGACAGTGAAAGAAACGAAGAAAGAATGTTGCAATCACTGCAGTTGTGGAAGGATAGAACCGATTTTCATTATATTTTGGGTTGGGCGGCAAAAAGTGCCGAAGCTCTATTGCAGGGAGCGGATGGTCTGGTGCCGAGTACAGGAAACGTCTATCCAGAAGTCTATGCGGAAATGATGGATGCTTTCAGCCGCGGAGACAAAGAAAAACTTTTTAGCCTTCAAAAGCTGAGCGATGAATACGGGGCATTATATCAAAGTAACCGCACACTTGGTGAAAGCCTGCATTCCTTAAAATTATTAATGAAAGAAAAAGATCTGTGTGAAGATTACTTAATGCCGCCATTATAGCCCCGAGGGGGCCAGTGAAAGAAAAAGATTTGTGTGAAGAGTATCTGATGCCGCCATTGTAGCCCGAGGGCGAAAAGTATATGATGCTTTCACGATAACCCCGGAGGCGTTAAACATGAATAGCCCCGGGTGAAACCCGGGGGAACAGGTTGACAATGTTTTTCGGAACCCCGCAGGGGTTCAATAAAATGATGAATGAAAATGAATAAACCAATCATAGCAATCACCATGGGCGACCCGGCGAGCATTGGCCCTGAAATAGCAGTTAAGGCCTTGCTGGAAAAAAAGATCCATGAAATATGCAAGCCCCTTCTGGTCGGCGACGCCGCAGTGTTTGAACACATCATAGCCTTGCTGAAACTAAATGCCAGGGTGAATGCTATTGATAAAGTTTCCGAAGCAAAATTTGAATGGGGGATCATTGATGTATTTGATTTAAAAAATGTGGACATAAATGAATTACAGTTCGGTAAAATATCCGCCATGTGTGGTGAAGCATCCTTTCAATCGGTGAAAAAAGTAATTGAACTGGCATTGGCCGGGGAAGTCGATGCAACTGTAACCGGGCCGATCAATAAAAAAGCGATCAATGAGGCGGGTCATCATTTTGCAGGACATACAGAGATTTATGCCCAATACACCGGCACAAAAAAATATGCTATGCTGCTGGTAGAGGATAAAATGAAAGTGATCCATGTTTCAACCCATGTTTCATTACGGCAAGCCTGTGACCTGGTAAAAAAGGACCGGATACTGGAGGTAACTCAATTATTATATAATGGTATGATGAGCCTTGGTGAAACGAATCTGAAAATAGGGATTGCTGGTCTGAATCCGCATGCAGGTGATAGCGGATTATTTGGTACTGAAGATGACCTGGAAATCTTGCCGGCTGTCCAGGAGGCAAAGAGAATGGGCTATGATGTTGAGGGTCCCGTGCCGCCTGACACATTGTTTGCCAAGGCAGCCACCGGTGCATATGGGGGTGTAGTCGCTATGTATCATGACCAGGGCCATATTCCTTTCAAACTAGCGGGATTTAAATGGAATGCAGCGAAGAAAAAAATGGATAGTGTAAAGGGAGTAAACATAACTATGGGATTACCGATTATTCGTACATCAGTTGATCATGGTACTGCTTTTGAAATTGCCGGAAAAGGAATTGCCAGCGCTGATGCTATGATATTGGCGATTGAAAGTGCAGTTCAACTTAGTAAGTATAAAAAATGATTGTTGTAATCGCAGATGATCTTACAGGGGCGGCTGAATTGGCTGGTATAGGCTTGCGGTATAACTTTAAAGCAGAATTGGCCACGGCTGCAATTGATGAGATGGATACTGATCTGTTTGTTGTTTGTACCGACAGCAGGTCGTTGAATAAGCCCGGTGCTGAAGCAATAACAACCCGCGTAGCAAAAAAAGTAGAAACAATCAGGCCGGACCTTATTTATAAAAAGATCGACTCAGTGTTCCGGGGGCATGTATTGGATGAAGTGAAAATTGAAATGAGTATTTTGGGTTTAAAAAGAGCATTGATTATCGGTGCAAATCCGTCACTGGGCAGAACGATATCTGATGGAAAGTATTTTATTGACGGAGAACCGATAAGTGAATCCGATTTTGGAACAGACCCGGAGTACGCGATTACAGACTCAACCGTTTTACGGATGCTAAGAGTCGGTGCAACTGCAGTCAACGTATTAAGACACACCGATGATTTGCCGGGAGAAGGAATTGTTGTCGGCGAAGCAGAATCCTGGGAAGATATATTAGCCTGGACAAAAAGGGTGGATAATAGCTGGTTGCTTGCCGGGGCCGGTGATTTTTTTACAGCTTTGCTTGAAAAGGAATATATAGCAGGCACCACTCCAGGGATCCAATTCGGGCTACCACACTTATATGTTAGCGGGACCGCCTACGGCAGATCAAGAGCCCTTATAAAGCAAATTAAACATACGCAGCACTGTGTAGCTTATTTGACGACCGGCATGATGGAGAGGGAAAATATAGATGACGAGGCATGGTATAACGCTGTAATGGAAATGCTGGGCCAACATAAAAAAGCGGTCATTGCTATTAATGATGACGATGTCAATCCATGGAATGTGTCCCCGTTGTACCTGAGAATGACTATGGCGAAAGTGGTAAAAAGAATTTTGGAAAAAGGAAATATAAAAGAACTGTTTATTGAAGGGGGATCGACGGCTGCTGCTGTTTTAAATGAACTGGGTATAAAAAAACTGTCGGTGGTAAATGAATTGCAGCGCGGGATAGTGCAGATGAAAGCAAATGATCTGTACATAACTGTAAAGCCCGGGAGCTATCAACTACCCAAACAAATTGAACAACTGTATTTATTAAAATAAAAACTAGCGACCCGATTAGACTCTTATAGCAGTAGGGTTCTATGCCCCCTCTCTTTTGGAGAGCGGTTGGGGTTTAGACACTTATAACTGTAGGGTTCTAAGCCCCTCTCCTTTGGAGAGGGGTTGGGGTGAGGTCTTATGAATCATTTGCACTTCATAGATTATTTTATCATCCTCCTTGTGTTGGGTATTACACTCTACCTCGGTTTCCGTTTTTCCAAAAAACAAAATACTACCGAAAACTATTTTTTATCCAAAGGTAACTTTCCTTCATGGGCGCTTGGGCTATCCTTATTATCGACATTAATTAGTAGTGTAACATTTTTGGGTTATCCCGCACAGGGATTTACAAGCAACTGGATATTATTAGTACAGGGTCTCATGGTACCGGTAGTGTTGGCAGGCACCATCTGGTTCATTGTTCCCTTATACAGAAAAGTTATCGGGCTGAGCACGTATGAATATTTTGAGAAGAGGTTTGGGGCCCTTGCCCGGTATTATAGTTCATTCTCTTTTATACTGAGGCAATTTGCCGGTATGGGTACCGTTTTGTTTCTCATAGCCGTCGCCATCAACAAAATGACGGATATTAATGCATTTGCTGTCCTGGCTGTGGTGGGATTGGTATTGATCATTGTTAATCTCAAGGGGGGTATGCAGGCCGTCATCTGGCTGGATGTTTTCCAGGGATTCATGCTATTCGCCAGTGGTGTTATCTGTCTCGGCATTTTATTATTTTCAATAAAAGGAGGCGCTCCCGAAGCATTGAGAATAGCCACAGAAAACAACCGTGCAGGCTTTGGTCCTTATGATTTGAAGCTAACAGAACTTACTTTGATCGTAATGGTCATTAACGGCGCCTTTTATGCTATTCAAAAATATGGTACTGATCAAACTGTTGTTCAGCGATACCTTACCGCAAAAACCGATAAGTCCGCCATCAGGGCATCCATATTAGGTATTTCATTGACCATTCCAATATGGACCATGTTTATGTTTATCGGCACAGCGTTATTTGTATTTTATAAACAACAGGGATTGCCAGAAGGAATGAAGGCCGAATCCGTATTCCCTTATTTTATGATGACTCAGTTACCAACCGGTATTGTTGGTTTCATTGTAGCAGCACTGATATCCGCTGCGATCTGCAGTCTGAGTGCCGACCTTAACTCTCTCGCTGCGGTTGGTGTGCAGGATTATTACAAGAAATTAAAACCTGGGAGACCCGATAAAGAGTATTTGAGAGCTGGTAAATTAATGGTAGTAATTTCTGGTCTTCTTGCAGTCGGAATCGGATGTCTCTATTTGTTGACGGGTAATGAAGGGGTACTTGGTGTTGTGTTCACATTATATGCAATATTCTCCGGCGGCATAGTGGGAATCTTTTTGCTTGGTCTTTTCAGCGCAAGGGCGAACCGGCAGGGCGTTAACATCGGTATCGTCGCCTGTATTTTATTTACTGCCTGGGCATTTTTAACATCAACACCCATTGGCATTCATGAAAAAAAGCTGTTGCTGGACCTGGGTAAATATAATTTTACACACCATATATTGATGCTCGGTGTGTACAGCCATTTGGTTGTGATCGTCGTCGGATATATTGCGAGCCTGTTTTTCCCCAAACC
>JANWHX010000097.1 GCA_025450235.1 Chitinophagaceae bacterium
AGGGATCAATTTCAAATCATTTATTCTTATTATTTCTTTTTCACTATCCAGGTCAAGTTTATTTATTGCCAGGGTATGATGACTGTTGTTGTTGAAATACCTAAGTTCTGACAAATTGCATTTGATAGTTGCATAAGAAAAACTGTCTTTACTGATATTTGCTTGTCCTTCATCGACATGAATAGCTGCCTTACAACTTAGTTTTTGGTCCCCGTCATTATAAATCAAGGATAAATGATCAGCCTGTAAGCTTTTTAGCTGAAGGGAAGCGGGAAATCTTGTGTCGCCGGAAAATAACTTTTCCAGATTGTTAACCTTTATTTCCCCTTCCGGAATAAATAATTTTTCTGCTACCAGCCTGCTCTGAAATAAATTCATCAAATCAGCCTTTGTAACCTGTAAAAAAGGAATGTTCGCTTCAATACTGTGTTTGCCCCGGTTGCTGCCATGTCCTATTTGTAAAGAATCTAAATGAAGATCGCCTTTCCGGCTATCCATTACTAATCTCCGGATGTGCAGTACAATTGCACTGTCCGGCAGGGAATAATTAATATCAGATAAGTTGCAGTCGATCGCGGCAAACCGAAACTGGCTCTTCCCAGCTGAAGCATCCGGCTTATCGATCTTTATTTCATAAATGGCAAGATCACCGGTGATTAATGATGGACCCAATGTATCATTGTTCAGACGAGCCCTGATCGTATTTATTTCAAGATGATCAATACCGATGCTGTTAAAAGGCATTTTAATTTGTGCAAAAATCTCTGCCTGCGCCGAATCTTTTTCGTCAAGGAGAAACTTATCCATTATGATATTTCCTTTTTCAAGACGCAGGCTGCCGACCACGAATTTTTTACTGATCAGGAGTTTGAAAAAATTAATCCCGTTTAATGAAGCATGAGAGAAATGCAGGGTATGCCTGCTGGCTGGTAAATTTTCATAAGGGGTAAAAATTATTTCAAGGTCCTTAAAAGTAACCGAAGCGGTTAAGAGATTGCTGTGGACAGAAGAATAATTTATTTTTATTGCCGATGAAAGAGATTGCAACTGCCGGCTAATCCTTTGGCTGATAACAGCATTCAAAATAAGAATTCCCGTTACAACAATAAGTACTGCTGCCACCAAAAACTTTATCCACCTGTTTATTACTATTCTGGTCCTCACTGTCTATTTATCGCATAGACAACGCACAAAAAGTGCCACAAGTTGCCAAATGAAGGCTGAGAAATGGCCCGGTATTTAAAAACCAGTGGTCGCAAGGCAATTATTCCCTCAAAGCGTTGAATCTGCCACACAGCATGACTTATGCCGTTTTCTTTGATTGTACAGTTGAAACCCGGCTTACTTAACCGCCTGAATACTTTCCAAGATTATTTTTCCGGCAACGATGCCGGAAATAATGAATGAGTCGTGTAAAAAAAGTTTGCTTTAGCTTTACGCCTCATTAAACAGATTAAATGAAAACCATTCATCATGTACATCCCGCGGATTTCGTTAAATATACGACTCAGCAGATACGGGAACGCTTCCTTCTCGAAAGCTTAGTAGTCGCAGATAACATAGAATGTGTGTACACACATTACGACCGGATGATCATCGGTGCCGCACACCCTGTAAATACACAACTCGAACTGGGCACTTATGAGCAATTAAAATCGGATCATTTCCTCGGCCGCCGTGAAATAGGTATATTGAATATTGCCGGCAATGGAAGTATATCGGTGGATAATGAAAAATACAATCTCGAAAAACAAGATTGCTTATATATCGGGAAAGGAAAACAAAAAGTCACATTCAGCAGTGTCAATAAATCCAGCCCGGCGAAATTCATTTTCTTCTCCTGTCCTGCACATATGGAACATCCGACCCGTCTGATGAAACCATCAGAAGCATTGCCGGTAGAACTGGGAAGCCTGGACAATAATAATCATCGGGTGATCAATAAGTATATCCATGCAGATGGCATTAAGAGTTGCCAGTTGGTAATGGGTGTTACCAATTTTAAACAAGGAAGTGTCTGGAACACGATGCCACCTCACCTGCATGATCGCAGAATGGAATCCTATTTTTATTTTGATCTGCCGGAGGGACAGCGTGTTATTCATTTTATGGGTGAGCCGCAGGAAACGCGACATATTTTTTTAAGTAATGAGCAGGCAATTCTGTCGCCCGGCTGGAGTATCCATTGCGGAGTGGCTACGGCAAATTATTCCTTTATCTGGGCCATGGCCGGTGAGAATATGGCCTTTACTGATATGGACCCGGTTCCTGCACAAACGTTACTATAGGAAGTTCCAGAGGTTTGAAAAGTTTAATAAGTTCCAAAAGTTGAATACTACCTCTTAACCCTTTAAGCCCTTAAACCTCTTAAACCTCTTAAACCCTTGAACCCTCAAACCCTCAAACCTTTAAACCCTTAAACCTTTTAAACTTCTTTTCCCATGCTAAATTTCAGAGTCGATGGTAAACTGGCTTTAGTAACAGGCAGCAGTCGTGGTATCGGGCTGGCCATTGCAACGGCGCTGGCTGAATCGGGAGCCGACATAATTGGTGTGAGCAGTAAGTTGGAACCATCGGGTTCTACTTTAGAAAAAGCGATAATCAAAGCCGGAAAGAAATTTTATGCTTATCAATGTGATCTGAGCAAACGTGACTCCGTATATTCTTTTCTGGAAAAAGTAAAGGCAGATCATTCCAGGATCGATATCTTAATTAACAATGCCGGGCATATTTTACGTAACCCTGTTGCCGAGCATCCTGATGAATACTGGGATACTATTATTAATATAAACCTAAATGCCCAGTTCATCCTGGCAAGAGACATCGGAAAGCGAATGATAGAACAAGGATCAGGAAAGATCGTTTTTACCTGTTCTTTACTTTCGTTCCAGGGGGGAGTTACTGTTCCGGGGTATGCAGCGAGCAAAGGGGCTATAGCTTCCTTGCTAAAAGCATTTGCCAATGAATGGGCGAAGTTTGGTGTGAACGTGAATGGTGTGGCTCCGGGATATATAGCAACCGATAATACAGCTCAACTAAGGGAAGACAAAGAACGCAATACGGCCATACTGGCAAGGATCCCTGCGAATCGATGGGGAACTCCCGAAGACATGGCCGGTGCCTTTGTTTTCTTGTCATCCCCCGCCTCCGATTATATGAACGGATCTATCATTACCGTTGATGGCGGATGGATGGGAAGATAAATGCCCATTTCAAATTCAGACAGTCATACCTTACTTCGATCCCCACCAGGCATACTGCGGCATTTACTTTGCTTCAAATATATAACTCCTAAACACCGAAATGCCACTGATTGAGTTTACAGATAAAGGTCTTTATTGCCGCACCGGCCAATTTTATATTGATCCGTGGAAGCCGGTTGACAAAGCGATCATCACGCATGCGCATAGCGATCACGCACGACCGGGGTCAAAATCTTATTTATGTCATACACAGTGCGAACCTCTTCTCCGGTTGCGTTTAGGCGATAACCGCTATCAAACCGTGGAATGGGAAGAATCCGTTTTGATCAATGGAGTAGCGGTTTCATTACATCCCGCGGGTCACATGATCGGCTCTTCGCAAGTTCGCGTTGAATGTAATGGCGAGGTTTGGGTGATCAGTGGTGATTATAAAATTGAAGATGATGGATTGAGCGGAAAATTCGAACCGGTAAGATGTAATACGTTTGTGACTGAATCCACTTTTGGTTTGCCGGTCTATAACTGGAAACCGCAGCACGAGATTTTTCAAAATATAAAAGACTGGGTTTGCAAGAATAAAGAAGCCGGCAAAACATCAGTATTTATTGCCTACAGCCTGGGAAAGGCACAGCGATTATTACAGTGTTTACCAGAAACGGGGCTACCCATATTTGTTCACGGAGCAATATGGAATGCGCATGAAGCAATAACCAGGAGCGGCTTTCCATTACCAGCCGTGAATCGTGTCTCCTACGATACTCCTAAAGAGTCTTATCTGGGAAACATTGTTATTGCCCCCTCCGGGGCAGAAGCTTCTCCCTGGATCAAAAAATTCGTTCCTTACGCGGTGGGTATATGCAGCGGATGGATGCAGGTGAGGGGAAACGTTCGGAGAAGGAATGCGGATGCAGGCTTTGCACTAAGCGATCACGCCGATTGGAAAGGATTGCTGCAGGCAATAAAGGAAACCGGAGCGCAAAAAGTTTTCGTCACACATGGGTTTCAATCCGTACTGGCAAGATACCTGAACGAAACAGGCATTGAGGCAGCTGAAGTAAAAACGGAATTTGGAAATGAAATAGAAGAAAACAGTGAAGCCATTGCCAAGGAACAGGAGCAAACGAATAATCAATAATTATGCGGCTTTTCGCAGACCTTGTATCCACATTAGGTACATCGACAAAAACAAATGAGAAGCTCCAGGCTTTGTCAGACTATTTTGCGACATCCAATGATAAGGACAAAGTCTGGGTGATTGCAATCTTTAGTGGCCGCAGACCCAAACGCGTCGTCAACTCTACACAATTGTGGACCTGGTGCAATGAACTGGCAAAACTCCCCGATTGGCTATTTGAAGAATCGTACCATGTGGTCGGCGATCTTGCGGAGACAATTGCGTTGCTATTACCTGAAGCAGCCAACACAAATGCCTCCTTTCCTTTACATCATTACCTGGAGACATTGATCAGCATTGAAAAAGAGAATGAAATGGTTCGCAAGAATTTTATTCTTGATTCATGGAATAGTATGACGCAAACAGAGCGTTTTGTTTTTAATAAACTCATCACCGGCAATTTCAGGATAGGTGTCTCCCAAAAGACCATGGTAAATGCTTTATCAAAAACGGTACAATTAGATGCATCTGTTATAGCTCACCGGATTAGCGGTAACTGGGACCCGGCAGCAACAAGTTTTGAATCATTACTAAGCGAACATGCAGTAAGCGCTGATTATTCAAAACCTTACCCATTTTACCTGGCTTATGCTTTAGAAGAGGACGTACATTCTCTCGGAGCGCCTGATGAGTGGCAGGCTGAATGGAAATGGGATGGAATCAGGGGACAGATAATAAAACGAAATGATGAGCTTTTTGTATGGAGCCGCGGGGAAGAGTTAATGACAGAGAAATTTCCCGAGTACCATAATTTGAAGGATCATCTACCTGATGGTTTGGTGCTTGATGGGGAGATCATTCCCAGCCAGGGAGGCAGACCACTCCCCTTTTCACTCTTACAGACAAGGATCGGCAGGAAAAATATAACCAAAAAACAATTGCAGGAAACACCAATTACCTTCTTTGCATATGACCTGTTGGAATATGAAGGAAATGACATGAGAGAAAAGTCTTTGGCTGACCGAAGAGAATTGCTGGAAAATATCGTGAATGAGGCAAAGCATCCGGCCTTATTGCTGTCACCTGTAATTACATTCTCCACATGGGAAGAACTGACTGCTCTGCGGGAAAAATCCAGGGAAATGGGAAGCGAGGGCATCATGCTTAAACGAAAAAATTCTGCCTACCAGGTCGGAAGAAAAAGAGGTGACTGGTGGAAATGGAAGATTGACCCGTTGGTAATTGATGCGGTCATGATCTATGCGCAGAAAGGCCATGGCAGGAGAAGTAATTTATATACCGATTACACTTTCGCCGTCAGGGATGGTGAAAACCTCGTGAGTTTTGCCAAAGCTTATTCCGGGTTAACCGACAAAGAATTTGCGCAAGTAGATCAGTTTGTCAAGAGAAATTCATTGGAAAAATTCGGACCGGTGAGAACGGTTAAGCCTGAATTAGTTTTTGAAATTGCTTTTGAAGGCATTGCCGCATCAAATCGTCATAAATCTGGCGTGGCTTTACGATTTCCCCGAATTAACCGGTGGCGGCAGGATAAAACGGTGGCGGAGATCAACACGCTGGAGGATTTGAAAAAGATGCTGGAGATATATGGGAAATGATTTAATAGAGCCCAGCACCTCAGATAAATGTCTGAGTTTGACCTGTCAAGATACAATTGAGTTTCATAGTTCGATATAAATCCGAAATCCCAAGCCTGAAATCCGAAAAAGTCTTCCATCGGAATCGGCTTTTCGAATTTCGGATTTTAGACCTTTCGGATTTTTGCAAATAAGGCTGAAATTTATCTGACGTTGTCCGTAAGATGGAGTGTTGACCAATTCATATCAGATCTCTATCTCCCCCTTACGAAACCTAAAACTTCAAAAGCGATTCGAAGGGAGTTACAAGACTATGCAATTGATGATAGAACCGTTTGGGATGGATACCTTCAGCAAGATTCGGTACAACATATTTTGCAAACCATTTGTCCGCTTCTGCCCTTGATTGCCATACTTCGTAAACATCCCACTGTCCTTCAGCCGGGTGAGCAAAATGCATATTGAACCCGAGTGTCGCTTTGATCGGCTCTCTTACTGCTGATAAGACGCTGTCATAACCTTCCTGTGTTTGTCCTTTTACTTTTAAATAAGTACTGCCATAATTGATAAGGTGTAATTGATTCTTTGAAACAAATGACGCTGTAAATATCAAAAGATAGTTTTGTGCGCCCAATCACCGAAAGAGGTGATTAGGTTGCCTGAATTTTACAACGGGAAAGACAATTCATCGTCACATCTGCACATTTTATACATCTTGCCTGCAAACAATTTAGCTGGGAGGAATAATTTCGGCCCTCAAACAAAGAAAAATTATGAAACCAACA
>JANWHX010000098.1 GCA_025450235.1 Chitinophagaceae bacterium
CCGTTATAATAACTCCATTCCATATTCGACTGGCCGGAGCATAACCAGACTTCACCGATCATTACATCACTAAGTTTTATTTCATCGCCGGAACTACTTATGCGGATTGAAAAGGGACCGCCTGCAACGGGTGTTTTTATTTTAAAATTCCATTTTCCGATGTTGCTCACCGTGCCGGATGCCGTGGCGTTGTCCCAGCTTCCTGTGATCCTTACTTGTTGCCCGTTGTATCCCCATCCCCAGAAAGTAACCGAATCGTTTTGCTGCAGTACCATACCGGAAGATATAACGGAGGGAACCCGCAATTGTGAATATGATGCTGCTGAAAAAAGTACTGAAAAATATGCACAGCAAAGGGATAAACGCATAGCAATTATTTGAAGGCATAAATTTAAAGTATTAAGAAGAAGATTCCGGTAAATAAACGATGAAAAGGATTCGTTCAATCTATGATACAAGAGAGCCTTGCTGATTTATAACAAGGCTCTCCTGACTTATTAAAAATTCATCTCATCCGCACTGGGACCATAGCTCCCCGGTATCGGTACATTGAGCAAACGCAGGTATACCCCAAGTTGTGCCCGGTGGTGCACGATTTGGCAATAAGTCATCCGGATTACTTCCGCTTTTGTGTTGACACTATAAATCTGGTCACCGTTTCGAAGTGTCCAGCTTGGCTCAAGGTCCTTTACGCTCGCTTTGGATAAATGTGTCTTGCCATCCGCCAAAGATTCCTCAAAAAGCTTCATCAGGTCTTTTGTCTTTGCGATGCTCTTTTGTTCGTAAGGATTTGCAGCAAAATCCAGTTCCGAGGAAGTAAGCACCATGCTTATCCAGGTGGGTAATTCGGCTATATGGGTGGTCAAATGTTCTATCGTCATGCTTTTTTCGTGTGGCTTCCAATTGAATTTGTCATCCGGTACCCTTTCAAGCATTTTACGGGTAGTTACAGCTTCGTTATCCATTTCTTTGAGGAGCGTTTGAATCGTTGACATTGATTTTTGTTTTAGAATACAAATAAAGACACCTCCACTGACAGCCCTATGGCAGTGTGGTTATAATGGTGGAAGTTTTTTTGAAAGATTTAAGTAAAGCTGGGGCTCGGGGGGATTCTGTGCTTACTTGAACCATCCCTCTTTCGTCGGGTTCAACCCTAATAATTGACAGGCAGCAATTTCATATAATCGTTCAATTCAATATGGTCCGTCTTTCGGAAAGGCCAGCCGGGAGAGTTCACCTTTAAAATGCGTGCTACTTTAAAATCGCGGTAGTCATTTCGGATATGACACCACGCGATAAGATGCCAGCTAAAAGCATAAAACACTAATCCAATAGGTTCCACCTGTCTTTTGCTTACTTCCTCCTTGTTGTTTTTATAGTCCAATTCAATCATCGTTTTGGATGAGATAGCGGTTTGCAACGGTGTCAGGTATTCAAAGTCATTAATAGTGCAGGGAGGTAGCTGCAATTTGATCTTATTATCCAAAAAGTCCAGCTTTTCCTTTTGTGAACTACGCAATACTGTTTTTACTTTACTGAGTAAATTCGAATAATGTGTCTTAATGGATTTGTCGGCAAAGCTATTAACCAGCCCCTCCATCAATAATAGTGCATTAGCTTCCTCCGATGTAAATGAAACAGGCGGAAGGAAAAAGCCCTGTACCACAAAGTATCCTCTGTTCTGTTCGAAGCTCACCGGAATACCTTGTTCACACAGTGCCTTTACATCCCTGTAAACCGTGCGGACACTTATCTTAAATTTCTCGGCGATCTTTTCTGCGGGAACATATTTTTTTGATTGCAAATAAGTGAGTATCCCAAATAATCTGTCAATCCTGTTCATATTTTTGATTGTAACAGAATAAAATTAAAACTTATAGTGCAAACGGAAAGGCAGAAACCAAGAGGTTTACAGATCATTCGTAAATACATACGATCGCCGGAGAAGTCTTGCTAATTGATGTCAGTCTAAACCGCACAGGACTACTGCAATCGCAATTTTGGAATCTCGGGGTTGATATTTTGTCAAAGGCAGTCCCTATCATTGGGCTGGATATACCCATGCTGTTCCGGAGGCATTATCCATTTACCGACCGGAATATCTTTATGCGGAACGGGTAATCGTTGATCAAGCGGGAGAATAATTATTACTGCTTCCTTATTTTGAGTTGGCTTACTGACCTGGAGCTGGGAAGATTCTTTTGGCTCAGGTAAAGGGATAAGAATAATGTCATTCATGATGGTAGTGGATTTAAATGGTAATCGTAAATAGATAATGGAGGCCAGAAAATCTATTGTAAAAATAAGGTAGAAATGTTATCGGAAAATGATCCTAGGATTAAAATTATTTTAATAATCTAATGTGTAGGTCCGACATTTAGCTGATCCTCGGTTGATGATCAAACATGATGTTTTCAGAACACGATTGTTAGTCTCATTATACTCGTTACTGAGGTATGTCTTGCCGGAAAAATTCACGAATCTGGTAGACTATCACCAGGAAAAACGTGCCATTGATATACTTCGATAAATAAATATCCGCGCCATTACAGCCAAGGTCGCTGCGATGATTTTATTAGCCTGGTAGTAGAGCAAAGGTGAAATATCAATTCCCCTACGATCGCAGGAATTTTGCCCTTCGGTTGACGTTGGTCGGATCTGCCAGCGCGGACGGCAGGCTATGGGTGGATCAACGCTTTTCAAAAAATAGTCCGGGGGAAACTGGGCGATCAACAGATAGGGAGACACTGATTGCACTTCTTTAAACAGGTAGCACAAAGGCGGTGATTATCATTTATTTATGCTTTAAACAGTTTTTGTAAATATAGTGTTGGGATAGGTAGGTTTTTTTTACGATATTGGGGACGGAATTGATAGCCATCAAGGTCGGGTCAAGCCACAAAACGACCTAAATTCCTTCCCAAAAAAATCTATATCAGTTGCAGTAACCACAAACCGTCGCTATTTTGTAAATAATTTCTTTTGATATGTCCAGATCGGCGAATACGATCAGTTTCTGTTGTTTTGTTGTTGCTTTTTTTTCTGTGACAACCAGGCCCATTTTTGCGCAGACCGGCCCGCGACAGAACTTATTATTGGAAAGCAGTTTTGAGGGTGCCGGTTATCTTGCCGGCTGGAACAATAATCAACATTGCTGTGCATACTCAGTGTCTCAGTCGACCGAAAGAGCAAAGGCCGGGTCAGCGGCATTAAAGCTTGAGGTAAAAAGCAACGATCCGGTGACCAGCGGTTCAATCAGGTCTGAAATTACGCTTGAGAGCGATCCTTTGAACCAGGATCGCTGGTATGGCTTTTCCATGTATCTCCAAGACTGGGTAGATGATGACGCGGGCGAAAGTGTTTTTGAATGGGCCCCTGATAACGTCAATGGATCCGGAGCAATGACCTTACTGACTTCTGGCGGAAGATTTAATTTCACTACCAATAACAATGCTACTTCCTCAAACAATATTTACACTGACATCGGTCCCGTCATCTCCAATCAATGGGTTGACTTTGTCATTCATATCCGCTGGGCAACCGATACTACAGGGCTATTACAGGTATGGATGAATGGCAGCCTTGTGATTGACAGGTCCGGTGTTAAGACCGCGACAGTAAATGCCTTTCTTAAACTCGGGATCAATAAGTTCGGATGGAGCACTCAAACTTCGGCGGTAAATCAGCGTGTTTTGTACTTTGATGAAGTTAGAAGAGGTAATGCCAACGCAACGTACAATGATGTGGCTCCCTTCCTTCCTAAACGGGATTACTTCCGGGGGCTTTAGGTCTGCCGGATCTTATTCTCACAAAAAAAAAAGTCTGATAAAATTGCGCCGAAAGGTTTATCGTTGGGATTCAGCGGAAAGGAATATTAATATCGTTTGCGGTCACGATCATTAGGCTTGTTATATCCGCCACCGCCACCACCGCGATTACCGTAGCCACCGCCGCCGCCGCTATTACGGTTACCATATCCACCACCACCACCACCGCCGCTTCTTCCTCCGCCGGGACGATCTTCAGCGGCTTTTACGACTAAAGGTTTTTTACCGAGGGAAATATCGTTGAGACCTTCAATAGCTTCTTTTGCTTCAGCATCATTTGGCATTTCTACAAATCCAAATCCTTTGCTTTTACCGGTTTCCCTGTCCATAGCAACTTTTGCAGAATTGACCTTGCCAAACTTTTCAAATATTTCTTCCAATTCAGCGTCATCAAGATCATATGGAAGACCGGCAACAAAAATGTTCATATCGGCTAATTTTATGTAAATGTACAGAACTTATGCGGGTATCGGTATTGGCAAAATAGAATGTGCAAAATCTCCGTTTTTAGCACCAGGGAAAGCCATGGTCCGTTTTGAGCAAGAATCGGGTTTTATCAGCTTGTTGGATTGATAATTTTGTGCCATGACAAATTATGAAAGAATAGAAAAAGCTATCGGTTACATCAACACTCATTTCAAGGACCAACCCGACCTGGATGAAGTGGCCAGGCAAGTATATCTAAGCCCGTTTCATTTTCAGCGTTTATTTAAAGAATGGGCGGGAGTGACCCCAAAAAAATTCCTGCAGTACACCAGTCTTGCTTATGCAAAGCAATTATTGCAGCAAAAGCATTCGCTGGCCGATGTCAGTTTTGAAGCAGGTTTATCAGGAACCAGCCGGTTGCATGATCTCTTTATCAGTATCGAGGGTATGACCCCGGGGGAATATAAAAATGAAGGTGAGAATCTGCGGATAAATTACAGTTTTGCTGAAACTTTTGTTGGCGATGTCTTAATTGCTTCGACTGACAAAGGAATTTGCCATATCTCATTTGCCAAAAATCAGGATGAGGAACTGATTACGTTGCGCGGCCGCTATCCAAGAGCATTGTTCGTTCAACGAACAGATCTCCATCAGCAAAATGCATTGCAGGTATTCAAAAACGACTGGAAGGACCTGGAGAAAATCAAACTGCATTTAAAGGCCAGTCCCTTTCAAATAAAAGTATGGGAAGCTTTACTAAAAATTCCTTTTGGGTCAATAAGCACGTATGCAACGATTGCGCAAGACATTCAGCTTCCCAATGCTCCACGGGCAGTAGGAACGGCAGTCGCAAATAATCCCGTCGCATTTTTGATTCCCTGTCACCGGGTAATTAAATCGACGGGCCTCATCGGTGAATATCACTGGGGCAGTACAAAAAAATCGGCCTTAATAGGATGGGAAGCTTCGCAATCCTTTGGCGAATAATACCAATAGACTTCGGCATGAGCTCCGTCGAAGGCTATCAGGTCCGCAAGAACCGGGTTGAATACTTTTTTTATTACCTCGAATTTTGTTGTATCAAATGATAAAAAAGATGAAAAAGTTCAAAATTGTTCCTTTATCAAAGGAGTATGCCACAAGGATCAGAACAACACGTAAAGATGACTTTGGCCATGAAGTAATCGAACAGATCGCAACGGGACTTGGACCATGCAGAGTTTCACTAAAGCCTTTTAAGAGGGGAGAAGACAAACGGCTGCTTTTAACACACAGCCCTTTCTCTATTGACAATGCCTTCAATCAGCCCGGACCGGTTTTCATTCACAAGGACGAAGTGGAGGAGTATAGCGATATATATCGTTTCCCGCCCGACATTAAAGCCGATAAGAAACATTTTCCATTAACGCTGATCGGATACAATACCGGTCAACAGATGGTATATACAAAGTTGGTAGGCGACAACGATGTAGATTCGCTGATAGAAACAATTTTTACCAGTCATCCGGAAGTTGAATTCCTGCATGCAAGAAGTGCGGAAGCTTCGTGTTATATCTGCAAGATCGAAAGGGTAGTGGAAAATCTTTCGTGATCAGTTCTGCGCATCTGTCTTCTTCTTCAATTCTGCATACCTCGGATCGTCTTTGACTCCCAGGTATGCGGGATACTCAAGAAGATAAGTAACCGGCATTCTTTTATCGATACATTGATTCAGATAATAAAATGTTTTGTCGAGATCACCGATCGAATACCATACGGCCGCCATATCAGCATCAATTACTGACTCGGGTTCTTCCCGTTGTCTCTGTTCCAATTTGCGGATGCATTCTATCGCCTTTTCTTTGTTGCCGAGTTTGGCGTGAGCAAAACCCAAACCCATTAATCCTTTCAAAGGATGATTGGTAAGCTGGTGCTGTTCTTCAAAAAACTTTAGCGCAGTTTCCCAATCGCCTTTCATTCCCGAAATCCAGCCCTTCATTTCAATAGCGGCCCGCATTTTCGGGTCAATTACCAATAGTTTATCGGCCTGGATCTCTGCATCATCATAGCGCATGGCAAACATATACATCTGGCCTAATGCAAAAGAAACAAGAGGGGACAAGGGATCCAACCGTTCTGCTTCTTCCATGATCTTCACTGCCTCTTCTTTCTCACCCATTAATATATGATAATGTGCAAGGAGCTGGTGAGCGTCCACTGCTCCCGGGTTCAGTTTCACCGCTTTTTGCAATGCTTCATGAGCTTCTTTCCATTTCCATTTAGAAAATAAATAAACACTGCCTTTAGCAATATATCCTTCGGCGATAGTGTTGTCCAACTCCAATGCTTTGTCCGCATATTTGTCCGCCAATTCAAAGGCTTTGTTTGGCAACATTTGTCCCCGTGCACCGAGCTGGCTGTAGGCGCCCGCCAACATCGCATAAGCCAACGCATATCCCGGTTCAATAGCGATGGCCTGTTCAAAAAGGCCGATGGCTTTATGGGTATCCTGTGGCGTGAGTTTATTTGAATAGTGAAGTCCTTTCAGGTATAAGGTATAAGCCGCCACGTTC
>JANWHX010000099.1 GCA_025450235.1 Chitinophagaceae bacterium
CCAAAAGAAGCCCCGGAACACATAGTTTTTTACAGAATATGAGTTTTTATTACATTCGTGCAGCAGGAAAAGTATTTCAGATGTCTTTCAGCGGGGTTAAGTCACTTATTCTAAGGCATGGGAGAAGAAAATTAAGGTTCTGATTATCTTTATCTGCGCCAACCCAACCCAAAGATTTAACGATTAAACCATAAAAATCAGTGTTTGGGTTGCCTTAATCTAACCCTAACCAGTTGAAAAATCATTCGCACGTGTACCCGTTTACGTAATGTCAGTTGGTTACTACTTTTTTTTTAATACAAAAACTAAATGCAAAATGAGAAAACTGCTACTAGCACTCGCCGCTTTCCTGTTTTTTGCGGGACAGTCGTTTGCTCAGAGGACCATCACCGGTAAGGTGACTGATGAAAAGGGCAACCCATTGCCCAACGCATCTGTGGTCATTAAAAGTACCAATACAGGTACTACTACCAAAACCGACGGAACTTATTCTATCACCGTTCCTCCCACCGCGAAAGAACTTATTTTTACTTCGGTGGATATGTCACCTGAAGAAATTGCTATCGGCTCAAAAACTGTTGTCAATGCCGTTCTAAGAACACTTGAAAAAGTAATATCTGAAGTAGTTGTTACAGGATATACCCGGGAAAGAAAAAGAGAGTTTACAGGGGCTGCGGGGCAAGTGAACAATAAAGCTATAGATGCAGTTCCGGTTCCGGCTATCGACCAAATGTTCCAGGGCCGGGTGGCTGGTTTAGTTGCAAATTCCGGTAGCGGTCAACCCGGTGCTAGCGCCAATGTGCATATAAGAGGTATTAACTCTATCAGTGCTGCGGGTACCCAACCACTCTATATTGTTGACGGTGTTCCTTTGAACCCCGGTGATCTGGCTTCATTAAATACAAACGATTTCGAATCTATAACCGTTCTCAAGGATGCCGGTGCTGCGGCCATGTATGGTTCAAGAGGTAGCTTAGGTGTAGTAGTAATCACCACGAAAAGAGGTAAGGCAGGTCAAACAAATGTTCAGTTCCGTACACAGTATGGTTTTACTCAACGGCCCCAGGCTTCGCAGTTCAACCAGATGAACTCAGCCGAAATGATAGCATACGAGGAGTATGTTGGATCATTACCTGGCAATACTGCTTTGACTGCCCCCGGATGGTTTTATTCCAAAAAAAATACTGCTGTTTATAATACATTTAACCAGGCTGTGTTTGGACAACCAACATTGGCCGCACAGCAGGCAAAATTTGATTTTTGGTGGGATAGTCTTAGCAAGATCAATACAGATTATTATGATATATTATTCAGAACCGGCATTTCTCAGACTTATGAAGTAAACATGAGCGGAGGAAATGGTCCGACAAGATATTACCTTGCTTTGAACCATTTTAACCAGGAGGGAACTGATAGAAAATCGCGCCTGAAAAGATATAGTGCAAGATTTAACCTTGACAATACCGTTGGAAGGTTTAGCCTTCAATTCAACCTTGGGATGGGTTATGTAGTTACTGACTATAACGAAGGACAATTCTATGCCGGTAATGGCACAGCTAATCCATTTGCGATGGTATGGAGAGCCAAACCGTATGAAAATCCTTACCGTCCTGATGGAAGTTTGATATACGGAACTTCTACTTCCAGGGTACCCACGGCGATTGGCAACCTGATTGAAAGGTCTGACAATTCAACGTGGAAGGACAAACAGGTAAAAGTAAACTCGGGCCTGACTTTGTCATTTAGAATTCTTCCTTCCCTTAATATTAGAAACACTACCGGAGTTGATGCTTCGACAGCCACCTCTGAAGGTTTCATAAATCCAGCCTCATTTGCCGGCCAGGGTCAGACGTATCAATCAGGTTTTCTGAATGCATCAACCTCATATAGGACTCAATTGATCAATACTACCGGTCTGGTTTATTCCGAGCGCCTGAAGGGAGGATTACACAATTTGGAAGTTGGAGCTTATTTTGAAGCCTTAAGACAATGGAGCCAGGGTTTTGGGATGACGCTATATAATCTCGATCCGCGCCTGAATGGATCGGGTCAGTTTCAAGGCACACTTCCGACTACCGGTGCTCCTATTGATCAATTTGCAAACACCGCCAGGTCTGGTTATGGTATACGCTCTTATTTTGCGAATGCCAGGTATACATTTAATAATAGATATACCGCTACCGGTGTTATTCGCCGTGATGGAACTTCAAGGATATTGCTTGATGAAAACAAGGAGATCACTACCTGGTCCGCAGGTCTTGCCTGGGACGTCATGAAAGAACATTTTACAGAAGGCCAACGAGTCTTTACTGACTTGAGGGTGAGAGGAACTTATGGCAAAGTGCCTAACATCAATAGTATTCCGGGAGGTTCTTACGGTATTGGAAGCAATTTTTACACCATTCCTCAATATCTCGGCGCACAACAACCTCAATATGGCGCAGCACCATATGCCGGATCTTCTATTACTGGTCAGGCACCGGGTCTGGCGAATCCAAATCTTAGAATGGAAACGGTAGCGAAGGCCAATTTTGGTGTTGATCTCGGTTTCTGGAAGAACAGGGTCAGGCTTACAGTCGATTACTACAGGAGTATGACGGAAGATCTGTTTGTAAACCAGACACAGGTTGCCACCTCGGGTTTTTATAATACTGGTCTCGCTGTCAACGCCGGCAGCATGTCTAACAGGGGCCTGGAATTAGATTTGGCAGTTGATATCGTCAGCAACAAAGACGCAGAGGTTACATTCAAGTGGAATCATGGATACAACGTCAATAAGATCGAGGACCTTGGAAAGGTTACTGAATATGTGGCGGGCACAGGTATCATTAAGGAAGGTCTTCCTTATGGTCAACACTATTCATACTGGTATTTGGGTGTTGATCCGACCAATGGCAAACCTCAGTATAAAAAGCCAGATGGCACAATCACAAATAATATTAGTGAAGGAGGACAATTCCATGAATTTGGTACCTGGTTCCCCAAACATGTAGGTGGTTTTTCAGTGGATGGACGTTATCATAGGTTCACTGTCAGTGCATTTTTCTCTTACCAGTTTGATGTAATGCGTTACAATAATGTTCAGAACTGGGTTGAACAAGGTGATCTCACTTACGTGGGTGCTGTAACACAAAGCAAAAAACTGCTTACACAGCAATGGCGGAAACCGGGCGATATTGCGACAATCCAGGGAGCTCAGTACAGCAGGCAGTTTACTTCTTATGATATCACAGATGCAAAATTCCTTCGGTTCAGGAACCTGACTGTTTCATATAACATTCCAGAACTATCAATCAATAAATTTAAACTGATCAAGTCAGGAAGATTCTATATCATGGGGCAAAATCTCGCTATCTGGAGTCCATGGAGTGGTTTGGATCCTGAAGATGATAATAATATCAGCCTGTCAGAATTCCCCAACCCGAAGGCAGTAGTCGTCGGTATTGATATCAATTTTTAATGACTAACAACTTATAGAAAATGAAACTCAATAAAATAATCATAGGAGTAGTGCTTGCAACATGTGTTGCGGCGATGTCCTGTAAGAAATTGATTACGATTCAGGAGACAGATTTGGTTGCCGGTGAGACAGCACTTAGTACAATTACCTTCGCCGAACAGTCGATAATCGGCATTTACAATGCCACGAATGTTGAAATGAATATTCTTCTGAATGCTGTTTTTGCCGACGAAGTGGCAAAATCGGAATTCTATAATGCCGTCACCACCCATGAATGGCAGTATGGACCGGGTGATGTGGGATTGAGGGATAGCTACACGGGTATTGCCTGGCAATACAGAATGGTGAACAGGGCCAATGTTGTACTGGCAGCATTGCCAAACTCGGATTCCACAAAAGTAGGAGACGAGACAAAAAGAATTCGTCTCAAGGGTGAGGCACTTTTCCTGAGAGCCTACGGTCATTTCGAGGCATTCCGCTACTATTGCACAAACTATGATCCGGCTGGTTTGGCAATGCCTTATATGGAAGCTTCTTCACTGGAACCCACGCCGAGGATTAAAATGGATGTGTTCTTCCAAAAGTTAAATGCTGACTTGGTTGCTGCAAAAGCGTTACTTCCCAACAATTTTTCAGATATTTCGAGGGTAAATGTGGCAGCTGTATCTGGTTTACAGGCCAGGGTTGCTTTGTATATGAAAGACTGGGCCAACGCGGAGACCTTCGCCACGGAATATATTAATGCAGTTCCAATTGCCAGCATTGCCGTATTTCCGAAGATTTGGGTGGATTCAAGCAATGCAGAGCTAGCCTGGCGTCTTGCAAAGAGCTCATCAGCCGGTGGACGCATAGGATCATTATTCAGGGGAACGTCAACCACTGCAACCAATGTTGGACTGGTTACATGGAAACCTTCTGAAAAATTGTGGAGTAGTTATGCAGCCGGTGATGTGAGATTCGCCTCTTACGTGAAAGACGAGCCGTTATTGACGGCAGCGGGACGACCTTCAAGGGTTATTCAAAAATATGCCGGCACGGGCTACGCAACCGCAAATGAAAACGTCGCCCATGGTAAGCCTTTCAGAACAGCTGAAATGTTCTTGATCCGTGCTGAGGCCAGGGCCGAACTGAATCGATTCACGGGAGCTAACAGCGCAGAAAGCGATATCAATACACTTCGCACTAATCGTATTACCGGTTATGTAAATGTAACCTTTACGAGCAAACAGCAAGCAATCGATGAGATCCTGCTTGAACGATTTAAAGAACTTCCCTACGAAGGTCATCGCTTCTTTGATCTTAGGAGAAGAGGTTTGCCAGTATCAAGAATTCCAGCCGATGCACCTAGTGTGACAGGGACCACACTCCCGGCTGGCAACTTCAGGTTTGTATTGCCAATCCCATTACCTGAAATCACAACGAACCCGATAATGCAACAAAATCCTGGATATAATTAATCCGGGGATGAATTAAAACAACAATATCATTAAAATAAAAAAACCTTCTCATTTTTTTGAGACGGTTTTTTTTATATGATCTATTGTGTAAAAAATTTGCAGGACTGCACATTCAAATGGAGATGTTTACCCGAATGATTTTACAAAAAAAGGCCCTCTCTGAAAAGAGCGGGCCGTTGCTAACCTATGAAAAACACCATTTCAAAGATAGATAAAATCTTTATTCGAATTACTTGTTGACCGGTCGCCTTGCCGGCGGACGATTTGGATTATTGCCGAGACGCTCTCTCCGTATCGCTTTGATCTCTTCAATAAATCTTCGCTGATGATCAAAAACCTGGTCCCCCCTTTTTGGACCGACGATCTCTCTAAATTGATTTCTGTAACGAAGCTGCAGGTCAAGCATCTTTTGTTGCCTGTCCAATGCAGGCAGCCCCTTATTTTCCCGAAGGGTCTGCCGCCATTCTTTAAAGTAACGGATAAAAACGGGTGTGAATTTTTCAGCTTCGGCCCTGGAAAGATCGAGTCGCTTTTGAATGAATTCGCTCATTTTGTCGCGGATCTTTTCATCGCCTTCATTCTGGTCGTCGACATCATCCTGCGCAAAAAGCCGGACGCTTGTTACAAACAATAAACTTAATATGAATAATAATTTTTTCATCGCATCAATTCATTAAAACATCTTCACTATTATTTGATTCATCTTCCTGTGTATCCTCTAAAAAATCCTCAATATCCTTATCGGCAATGTCTTTAATCAATTCCTGGACCTCGTTTTTATCCCTGATCTGGGACCTTACATCCACTACGGCCACATCACCGACACCTTCATCAGCTAACTTGACAAAACTATTGATCGTGGCCGTATCGATCTTCTTTGTATTCTTCATGACCCATTCAGTTGACTCAGTTTTAGGATCAATGCTTCCGTTCCTGTTGAACAATAACAAACCACTCATAGCAACAAATCCAATTACAACAGCCGCAGCTGCATAACGGAACCATTTTTGGCTTGTGATCGAAACGACCTTAGCAACAGGTTTTACTTCTTTTGTATTTCTCGAACTATCCAGTTTTTCAAAATAATCTTTTGGAATACTAAAGGGCATTTCCTTTTTCAACCCGCTTAATAACGGCGACAGTTCTTCTAATTCTTCGGCCGGGGTTTGCGCTTCGGTGTTAACAGAGGCAATTACACTCTCTGCCAGCCCATCAAAAAAACCGGCAGGAACAGAATAAGGCATCTGTTTGGAAATACCGCTTAACAAGGGAGACAAATAATTCAACTCTTCAGCCGCGTCTTCCGTATTCAACGCTTTAATCCGATTCAATACCTGTTCCGCCAACCCATCAAAATATCCCCCAGGTACCTGGTAAACGTTCTGAGCACCGGCATCCGCCAATGAGCTTTGTAACTCTCTCAATTCCTGTAATATGTTGTCTCTCTGTGTCATTTTTACGCAATATTGAGACGCCATCCGGGCCTAAAAGTTTAATGATTAAGCATATAATCTTCAATTTTTTTCACCGCATGGTGGTAGCTGGCTTTCAGCGCTCCTTCGCTGGTTTCCAACACTCTGCTCATTTCTTCATAGGGCATTTCTTCATAATATCGAAGACTAAACACAACACGTTGTTTTTCAGGAAGTTGCTGGATTGCCAGCTGTAATTTCCATTCCAGCTTGTTGGCGTCAAAGTTCTGATCCGCTTTAATCTTGTTACTTAGCCCGCTTTCGACATCGCTAAGGCTGATGGTTGATTTTTTCTTCTGTTGCTCCAGGAACGTAAGACATTCGTTAGTAGCTATTCTGTAAAGCCAGGTATAAAGCTGGCTGTCTTCCCTGAAATTCTCCAGCCCTTTCCAAACCCGGATCAGGACATTTTGGAGGACGTCATTGGCATCATCATGATCGACTACCATCCTCCTGATGTGCCAATACAATTTCTCCTGGTATTTTTTGACGATGGATGTATATGCCTTTTCCTTTGTAGCCGGGTTGCGGAATTGAACTAATAATTCGTTATCACTGGCTGAGGTTAGCGACATGCTATAGGTTTGGGTCAGTTAGAATGTTCCGGCAGTTTGGTTGCTTAATAATTAAAAGTAAAAAAGCAGGTTCAATTCTAATAAGAACCTGCCTGATTTATTCTAAACAATATCTTAACCATTTTTTTTTCGATTGATCACTTTCTCCGCAGCGGCGACAATATCGGGTATATCTAAACCATATTTTTTCAGGAGGTCCTTAGGTGTTCCGCTTTCGCCAAACGTATCTTTCGTCCCGACATATTCAATCGGAACAGGAAAGTTTTTCACCGCGCATTGAGCAATAGCATCGCCCATTCCGCCAAAGATGTTATGCTCTTCAGCAGTGACAGCGCATTTTGTTTTTTTAATTGATTTGATAACCGCTTCCTCATCCAGCGGTTTGACGGTATGAATGTTTATTACTTCAGCATTTATACCTTTTTCCTGTAAGATCACGCCGGCTTGTATTGCATTCCACACGAGATGGCCGCAGGCGAAAATGCTTACATCATTTCCTTCCGAAAAGAATTGAGCTTTTCCAATCTTAAAATCACCTTCTTTACTGAAGATCGGCCAGGCAGGACGTCCAAAACGTAAATAAACAGGTCCTTCATGATCCGCAATCGCCATCGTAGCCGCCTTAGTTTGATTATAATCACAAGGCACTATTACGGTCATCCCGGGCAGCATCTTCATTAAACCAATATCTTCTAAGATCTGGTGAGTAGCCCCATCTTCGCCTAATGTAACACCTGCATGGGAGGCGCAAATCTTTACATTCTTCCCGCTATAGGCGATGCTTTGACGGATCTGGTCGTAAACCCGTCCGGTGGAAAAATTGGCAAAGGTTGTTGTATAGGGAATCTTGCCGCCAATCGTCAGGCCCGCTGCAATTCCCATCATATTCGCCTCTGCAATTCCAACCTGGATAAAGCGATCGGGGAATTCTTTCATGAATTGCTGCAATTTCATGGAGCCGGCAAGGTCAGCCGTCAATGCGACGATGTTTGGATTTTTGCGGGCTACTTCTACAATTCCGTCGCCAAACCCGCTGCGGGTGTCCTTGGTTCCTGTTGATTGAATGTCTTTGAGCATGTTTAAAATTGACGGGGCAAATGTACGGGGGTAAGAGGAGAAAGAGAAAAACTGGGCTAAGAGGGGAAAGAGAAAAAGAGGCGAAGAGAAGAAGGGCTAAGAGGTCAAAAGAGAAAAAGAGGCGAAGAGAAGAAGGGCTAAGAGGTCAAAAGAGAAAAAGAGGGAAGGAGAAATGGCTAAAAGTTTTAAAGAGAAAAAGAGCCGAAAGAAGACTTTTTTATTGTTTGCCGGTATCTAACCGTTATGGGGCACAGGATTCACTCCTTTCGGCGATTGTGAAGACGTTGATTCCTTTTCATTTTTGCGTCGTTAATCCTTCAAAAACTCGGAGCAATAATTTTTTAAAAAAAGATAAACGATTTTAATATGCAAAGACTAATTCAAATGCTTATTACATTAATTACGACTGTGGTGATCGGATCAATCGTTTTTGTAAGGTGCAATTCCGGCACGGCAGCTAATGCAAGCGGAAACGATGCAGCGATAACAAAAAAGGCGTCGGATCCGATCACCGGAATCAATGTAATTGAATTTAAAGTTAACGGGCAACCCGTAAAAACATCTGGCTGGAATATCAGCCGCTTTGGATTCAAAGGCAATTCAGCAGAATGGCTGAATATCACGACCAATATGCACGATGAAAAAAGGACAA
Organism: Chitinophagaceae bacterium; assembly: GCA_025450235.1. Lineage (GTDB taxonomy): Bacteria > Bacteroidota > Bacteroidia > Chitinophagales > Chitinophagaceae > VBAT01. The sequence continues at coordinate 8,694 of JANWHX010000099.1, forward strand.
TCAATGTGAATCTTAGCGGCGCCGTTCCCGGTTCGTATTCTTTTGGTGAAGTTGCTGACTTGAAGGGGCAATCACGTGGTTCATTTTTCCCAAATTATATGGGTGATATGACAAACAGTTTTTCTTTCACCAAAGGGATGTTCAATATTACCGAAGTAGATACCGTAGGAGGAAAAATAAGCGGAGTTTTTTGGGGAACGGTAAGAAACCTGAAGGGAGAAACATTGGAAATAACTGATGGCAAAATTATCAATGGCTCGCTGCAATCTCGCATTATGAAATATGAATAAACCGTTGTCAATTAAGTATAAAAGCGTGTCATGCGATTGCTGTTGTTGGTTATGGCTTAACCCGGCGAAAGCCTGCTGGATGTTTTTACGAGAAAGGTTTACCGTGATATTGTTCTGGATAGCATCAGGCATTGCCAGGAAAATAAGGGCTTACTGCTACATTGCTGGTGCGTTATGAGTAATCACCTGCATTTGATAGCATCAGCAAAAAATAATGACCTGAGTGATGTCTTGCGCGATTTTAAAAAATTTACAAGTAAACAAATAGTATCGACCATTGAAGCAAACCAAAAAGAAAGCCGCAAAGGTTGGATGCTGGAGATATTCAGAAAGGAAGGCGTAAAGAACAGCAGAAATAAAAACTACCAATTCTGGAGGCAAGACAATCAGCCGCAGGAATTATACAGTTGAGCATTTACTTTTCAAAAAATAAATTATACTCATAATAATCCCGTTGAGGCGGGTATTGTGGAAAAACCCGAGCACTACCTTTACAGCAGTGCAAAAGATTATTATCATACAAAGAAATGCGGTTTGCTGGATTTAGTATTTTTATAGCAGGTAAAGTTGACAGCCTCTTCGAGGCTGATGATTAGTCACAGACTAATCATAACATTCCTGAAGTTCTTGTTGACGTCGAACACTACGCACAACGGGGGCAACGGTGTCAGAGCTAAAACTCAATGAAGAAAACTAAACAACATGAATTGGCAAAATTCTGTTATCGGTTTGTTTTTTTTTGCGCTGGCAATTGTTTGGGGAGTAAATGTTATTCAAATAAACAAAATTACATTAAGGCGTCGCCAATCCCGGGTGCTAAGAGGGTTACCGATGGAAGATTCGGACCGAGCGGAAATTAAGAGAAGAGTAAGGAATATGGTTATAAGCTTTTTAATTTTTGTAATAGCTATAATGTTGATTTTTTTCATTCCAACTTTCGTAGGGCGACTGTAACATAAAAATCGGCTGTTATGAAGACTGCATTTTTTTCAACCTTCGCCATGTTTGTTTTTGCGGCCTGTGAGCGGGGCTATAGTCTTTTCATTCGAAATAATTCGCCAACACCCTTATTTGTTAAGACGTACCCGTCAATAGAATCGTTTTACGACTCTGCACACTCTTCCTACTATGATTCAATACTTGTTCGCAAGGTCAGGACTGAAAACAACATCAGTGTTTACAAAATTGATAAGTATGAAAAATTCCTAGTGTGGGCCTATCTTGATAAGAAACCAATGGTAAATGAATTCCCTTTTGAATATATTGCGCTTTTTAGTGGGAGCGATAGCATTGTTTTGGACAGTAAGTTAAAGATAATTGAAGCTATAAAGCAGGCTGGAGGTAAAAAAAGAAACTTTTACCTTGAAATAAACAAGTGAAAAGTTTCAATCTCTTTTACTCCACAATTGTAATTAGCGTTCTTTAATATTTACCATATCCGGTTAAGCAACGACCGAATAAATAAATAAACTGAAAGGTTGTAGTTAGTAAGTCACGAACGGGTAGCCTCCTTTTCTCTTTTCCCCTCTTAGCCTAATTCAACTCCGGAGGTATCCCGCTAAAGATTGTTTTATCAGCTTTGAGTCGTTGTTCCCATTCCCATGCAGTTCTCATCATTTCATCCAACGAAAACTTTGGTTCCCAGTTTAGTTTTGTTTTTGCCAGATTATTATTCGCATATATCGCGATCACATCTCCTTTTCGGCGGGGGCCAATCTCGTAGTTTAATTTTATCCCGGTTACTTTTTCGAATGAATGGATCGCTTCAAGTATCGTGACACCATTGCCGGTGCCTAAATTAAACGCCTCACAGAGGGAACCGCTTTTGCCGTGCTGCAAATATTCTAAAGCCAGGGTATGTGCATTTGCAATATCACAGACATGAATGAAGTCCCTGATACACGAACCGTCACGAGTGTCGTAATCAGTGCCGAATACATACATCTTATCTTGCTTGCCAATCGCGGTTTGGGTGATGACAGGAATTAAATTTTGTGGCGGCCCAATAGGCATCTCACCGATCTTAATAGAAGGATGGGCTCCTGCCGGGTTGAAATACCGCAACAGAATACAATGTGTACCCGCGCTTTTAGCAAATTCATTGATGATCTGTTCACCCATTTGTTTGGTATAACCATATGGAGATTCAGCGGCCTTGGGTGGGGTGGTTTCGGTAACGGGGATATGATCCGGATTGCCATACACCGTGCAGGAAGAAGAAAAAACAAAATAAGGCACCTTAAATTCCTGGACGCACTTCAGGAGGTTGATCAGGGAGTTAAGGTTGTTTTCAAAATACATTAAGGGCTTTTCAATAGATTCATTAACGGCTTTATACGCCGCAAAATGAATAATGCCCTCTATATCCCTGTTTTCCTGGAAAATAGCAAACGTATCATCGAAGTTGCAAAGGTCAACTTTGTAATTCTTTATTCGTTTCCCGGTTATCTTGTCAATCCCTTCGAAAACATGAGGATTTGACCTTGAAATATTATCAACAGATACTACGTCAAATCCATTTTCGATGAGGTCGACAATTGTATGCGAGCCTATATATCCACAGCCGCCGGTAACTAATATTTTACTCATAAGGACGCGGCAAAAGTCAGGAATTTTTCTGAAAACTAATTAAGAGCCGGCTATGTGAAAAAGATGAACGAGATGATATACTCCGGTTGCCAATAACGCACTGACAGGGATGGTAAGAATCCAGGCCCATAGAAGATTAACTGTAACACCCCAGCGTACCGCCGACAAGCGCTTGGTAGCGCCTACCCCCATGATGGCACCGGTAATGGTATGTGTAGTACTAACAGGGATCTTAAGCGCTTCAGTTATGAACAAGGTCAATGCGCCGGCCGTTTCAGCAGCTACTCCTTCAAAAGGAGTAACTTTTGTAATTCTTGTTCCCATTGTTTTTACAATTTTCCAGCCTCCGCTCATTGTGCCTAAGGAAATAGCACCATAACAGGCGAGAGGTACCCACCATAACATGTGTTCAAGATTATATTGCTGGGGATTATAAACAATTAAAGCCGCCATAATAACACCCATGACTTTTTGGGCATCATTGCCGCCATGGCCCACACTAAAAATGGCCGAAGAAACCAATTGCAATCGTTTAAACCAGGCATTGGCCCGATGGGCATTCAGGTTGCTGAGATAAAGTGTGAAAACGGCCATTATAAGTATGATCAATGATATGAGGATCCATTTAAAATTCTGAGAGTGGAATAATACTTTCAAAAAATAGCTTTCATAATGTGATTTTAATTTTTCAGGATCAAATTCAAGGCTAAAGTATAAGAACACGAGAATAAGAACAATCATGGCTAAGGAAAATAATTTTGGCCTCCAGCTTTTCCGGAATGAATAAATAAACCAAAGTGAAATGATAAACGCCATAAACATACCAATTAGCGGAGCCAACAAAATGAAACTGGCTATCTTAATAACGGGGGCAGAATTGATGGCGCCAAAACTGCCTGTATGCGCAATAGCGGCTCCTGCCAGACCCCCAATCAATGTATGCGAGGAAGAAGAAGGGATACCCCGCCACCAGGTAAAAAGATTCCAGATAATAGCGGCTATTAACCCGGAAAAAATTACCTCCAGGGTAATAAAGTCTGTCTTTACAGTTTTAGCAATGGTATTGGCTA
>JANWHX010000100.1 GCA_025450235.1 Chitinophagaceae bacterium
CAGCTCTGTTCCCCTGATTGCATCAGGGGTTACTCATATTTAAGCCCTTCGGGCTTATAATGCTCAAACAACTGAGGGGTGTAAGATAAAATGACCTGGCAGTATTTCCATGTTTTATTGACGTCTATACAATGTTTTTTAAACTTGATAATTCCGTTAAAAAACATCGGGATTCGCTCAAAATCTCATAAAAGAAGAAAAGTCCGAAGGACAGTGAGATCAATAACCCGGACTAAAACTCACTGGAGAAGCATGAAGGAGCTCATAATGAACCCATTTAAAAGCATTAGGATTTGGTGACAATAGCTGCTATTAGAAGCTAAAGTCCGAAGGACTTTAATACAATAACCGTGAGTGAAACTCACGGTAAATGCATGATGGAGGAGACAACCCCGAAGGGGTTGAACCTTGAACGCACAGACCCGGTCAAACAGCTTTAGGGTTTTTAGAAATCCGGACAAAATTTAGTGGTAATATTGACCGCCGATTTCTCTTAACCTGCAAATCCAAAATCATGCGTTACGTCTTTCTTGCTTTCATTTTGTTTATGGCGCTTACAGGGAATTCCCAGTCCGCGAAAGAACCGATATTGGTAACTGACATGCTCAGGATAAAAACCATCAATAGCGTAACACTCGCCGACGACGGGAGCAGAGCTGCATTTGTCGTAACAGGTATCGAACCTGAATCGGATAGCGCGAAATGGGAATATAAATATACCAGCCAAATATGGATGGTCTCTACTGAGCCCGGCGCGATACCGGTACAATTGACCTTTGCTAAGGAAGGTGCATCGCAACCTGCGTGGAGCCCGGATGGAAAACAATTGGCCTTTGTCAGGACGGTCGAGGGCAAATCACAAATATTTGTCTTATCATTTGCTGGTGGTGAAGCCATGCAATTGACAAAATCAAAGTACGGAGGATCGTCGCCGAGATGGAGCCCCGATGGAAAACAAATTGCCTTTTCAGCGCCGGTAAAAGTGAAAGAACTAATGAACGATTCATTACTCAACCCCGGAAAGAAAGTCCCTGACTGGTGGCTGGAAAAACCAGGGTTTTCAAGGAATGAGCAGTTAATGGCATCAACAGCTAAACCGAATCCCGATGGCAATATGAGCGAGGTAAGAGCATATCTGGAATTGAATTCAAATGACCGCAAAGCAACCGTGTTGAATAAACTCACATTTCAAAGCGAAACCGACATTTCTGCCGACATGAACTTTAATCATTTTTTTATTGTCAACGTTCAGCCCCAGGCAGCGTCCAGGCCAGTGACGAATGGCTTTTACCGCTTCGGCAATCTGGAATTTACCCCGGACGGAAAACAGTTTGTGATCACGGGCGATATGGATGCGGCACAGCATCCAGACCGTTCATTGGAATCTGAAATATTTGTGGCCAACTCAGACGGAACGGGAATGCGGAAGGTTATTGGCAAAGAAGGAGTGTCTTATAACAACGCTGTATTGTCTCACGATGGAAAATGGCTGGCACTTGAGTACAATAAAGTGGGTTATGTTTCTGTTCCCACATTAGCATTGCTGCCTTTGAATGGATCAGAAAAAGACCTTATTAATATTTCGTTTGACAGGAACATTGGAACTTTAAGATGGAGCAAGGATGATCAGTCAATTTATTTTACCGCACAAAGTAATGGGGGTGTACCCTTGTACCGGTTGGATGTTAAAACCAAACAAGTAACACAATTAACCAGTGAGAATGCCGGGATGTTAGGTTTTGATATGGCTGACAACAAGCTGGCTTTTGTCCAAACGGATATCGCAGACCCTTCAGCGTTGTACATCAGTGATGCGTCAGTGTCCAATTCAAGAAAAGTGATCAGCTTTAATGAAAGCTGGGTAAAACAAAAACAAATATCAATACCGGAAAAACATAGTTTTAAGAACAACCTGGGTCAAACAGTGGAATATTGGGTAATGAAACCCATCAATTATGAAGCCGGAAAAAAATATCCGTTGCTCCTGGAAATACATGGAGGTCCTGCGGCTATGTGGGGTCCGGGTGAATTATCTATGTGGCATGAGTACCAGTATTTCTGCAGCAAAGGCTATGGCGTGGTGTACAGCAATCCTCGCGGAAGCGGAGGATATGGAGAAAAATTCCTGAGAGGTAATATCAAAGATTGGGGCGCGGGACCATCAAGCGATGTGCTGACAGCATTAGATAAAACTGTTGCAGAAGGATGGGCGGATACATCGAAGCTTTTAGTCACCGGCGGTTCGTATGCTGGCTATCTCGTGGCATGGATCATTGCACATGATCACCGGTTTAAAGCAGCATGCTCACAACGTGGTGTGTATGATCTGTTGACATTTTTTGGTGAAGGCAATGCATGGCGCCTTGTCCCTAACTATTTCGGAGGATATCCCTGGGAGCCGGAATCGAAGGCTGTATTGCAAAGGGAATCGCCGATCAACTATGTGAGCAATATTACAACACCTTATATAATTTTTCATGGGGACAATGACCGTCGAACCGGTTTTGTGGAAGGGGAGATGTTATACCGTAGTTTGAAAGTCCTGGGCCGGCCCGTCGAGTATGTCCGGCATCCGAATGCAACCCATGAAATAACAAGAAGCGGTAATAATCGCCAACGTATAGATCAAATGTTGAGGGCCTGGGAGTTTTTTGAAAGATGGATACATTAAAGGCAAAATTCAAAAGTCAAAAGTCAAAATTGGTTTACAATAGGCAGGCGGTACCCTAAGATGAGGGAACTTTTGCCTTTTTACTTTTTACTTTTTACTTTTCCAAGAGCCAACTATCGGAATCGAACCGACGACCCTTTCATTACGAATGAAATGCTCTGCCAGCTGAGCTAAGTTGGCTTCACAAAAAATGCCCGGTAAAGATAATTGAAGAGAAGTTTTATCGCACTAAGGTAGAAGTACCTTTTTTTGTAATGACCCGGTTGTCCAGGCCAACTCCTTCGATCATCCAGACAACTACCTGCGATCCCTGCGGTGATCCGCCAACTGTACCATCCCACCCGGGGAATTCAGTTTTTCTTTCATACAGTAACCGACCCCATCGGTTGAATACACGGAAATAGCGGAGTTCTTTAATTCCCATAAATATCGGTCGTAAGAAATCATTCAATCCATCGTTATTGGGAGTAAAAGCAGTCGGAACGTAAACATCAGCCTCTTTAACGGTCTTAACAACCTGTGAATCCACCGTCACACAACCGCTTGCTGTTTTGATTTCTATCGAGTAAGATTGATCAGTTGTTCCGTTGAATACCGGTTTGTAACTTTCTCGTGTACTTAAAAACGTACCGGGACTCCATAACGCAGTTTCTCCAAACTGTCTTGCTTCCAATTCCAAAGGGTAATTAATCACCGCGTACCTGACGGGATAAATCAACGGCGTTTTTGGTTTTTCAATAACAAGGTTGCGGGTTAAAACATTGACAGGAGTCGGACATTGAACTGAGCTTACTGATAAACTGATCTTATAAGTTCCGGCAACGGGATACACCAGTGTGGGTGGATTCCGGAGTGTCGAAGTCTGGCTATTTCCGAAATTCCATAAATAACTGATGGGTGAATTTATGGTATCGGCGGTTTGATTCGCAAACTGTACAGGGAGGTTTATACATGTTGTCTTTACAAAAAAGTCGGCAATAGGGTTTTGGTAAACCACGACTGTAAAACTGGCGCTGTCGGCACAAACCGTATTGCTGCTGACGATCATTTTTACCTGGTAAGTACCTGCCTGCGAATAACTATGCACGACATTCCGGCTTGCTGATACATCGCCATCACCGAATCTCCAGAGATACTGCATCGCACCCACTGCATTGGTACTGGTATTGGTAAAATTAAACTGGTTGCCAACGAGGCATTGGCCTCCGGGCACAGGAGAAACACCGGGAACAGGCACAGAGGAAATATTTATTTGCTTAATAACCGTAGCGAGATTGCATCCCGATCGGTCAAAAAGCATAGCATGATAAGAACCTGTCTGCGTAGGCCTGTAATCGGTTTGGTTTGCTCCGATGATAGGAACGTTATCCCTAAACCATTGAATACTGTCTGTCAGCTGCACTCTTAAGATTGCACTATCGCCTCTTCCCAGGCAATATGTCTCTTTCCCAAGCACCTGAATCGAATTATCAAGAACAGCTGCCGTTACAACGACTTCGTCTGTCACCTGGCAACCGCCTCCGTCATGCCGCGTCGTCACCACATAAGTCGTGGTAACATCCGGCGATGCATATGGATTGGCGATATTTGGATTATTCAGCCCCGTAGAAGGACTCCAGGTATATACCAACCCTGCTCTCGGGATCGCACCTATCGGGACCGGATCATGATTACAGGAAAGAACGTCGGGACCCGCGTTGGCTTTTAAGGTAAGCGTATCGATCAATTCGGCATATAGAGTATCCAGGCATCCGTAGCCGTGATAAGGATTTAAAACAACACCGATGGTCGTTCCTGACGCTGGTAAAGGCGACAAAGTAAGAACCTGCGAATTTCCGATAACCTGGGAAAAATTGTTATTATACCAGGTATAACTTTGATAACCATAAGGAGCCACTACATTTACCACGGTGTCATCGGGACAATAAGTAGCGCCGACGAAAGTGCCGCTACATTCAGAGTTGACATCGATATAGGCATAACCGAAATGCCTTCTGAAAGTGCAGTCAGCTGTCTTAAAAAAAAGCCTGATGGTTTTACCTGCGTGACCATCTAAATTGATAGATACGGCTGTCCAGTCTTTGCACCATACCGGTGAATCACTTCCGGGGTTTGGTGATTCAAAAAAACCGGGTAATATATTCCCATAAGGGATGAATGTAAACGACGAACAATCTATGATGGCATTATCGTTAACATTAATGATCTCAATTTCCATCCGTGGTTGTTGGTAAATCTCGTGATTTGGATCCTGGAACACGACCGCATAGTTGTAAATCAGGGTATAATAATTCTGATTGGCAGGAATAGTAAACTCATACGAGATGCCTTCTGCCTCTCCTCCTCCAAAATTATTTCCCAGCCTGATAGAATGGCCGCTTCCATTGGGACAATTGACGGGAAATCCACCATATTGGTCCAATCCACCCCCCGGAAATGAAGAATACATTGTATGTCTTTCAGCAACCGGCCCACCGGAAGGGGTAAGAGAAATCACATTGCTACCATTTCCGGTAACATAGCCAGTATAACATGTCCATCCGTTAAATGTCCCTGTTTCAAAATCAATATTTGCCGGGCAATCTTGTGAGTAAGCAGCGTGGCCGGAGCATAGCGTCAAACCGGTAAATAATAATTGTAACCGTAGATGGTAAAACCGCATGCTGTTTTCTGGGTTTAATATTCGCAATCTCCTCGAGATACTAAAGTTAAAGTTTAATTTGAATGATAGAAAAGAAACTTCGCACATAGTAAGTTTACTAAAATCTGCGCCACGAAAGGGATCCCGACCTGTATACCGGCATCACACCGCGATCCTTTATGCTGCTCGTTAATACAAAACCGGACAATATATAAATCTGTAATTGTAATATTGATGGTTGCCTGCGTGAGAAAAGAGTGACGAATTCGCCCGATCGGGAAAACGCCTAACAAGTTAATCTTGCTCTTACCGGGCGGCTACCTGGTCGTTCAATTTATTCAACTGATCTTTCGCTGCCCGCAACCAGTTGGCATTATACCGTCGTTCGCGGGAGCTAAGATGGGTAACTTCACTGAGCATTTCATTCAAAAGTTGCCGGGCTTCAGGTACCCGGTCAGCCCCGGCCAGGAAAAGAGCATAATAATATCTTGCTTCATAATTGGCAAATCTGCCCTTCATGGTCCTAAATTCTTTTTCCGCCAGCTCATGATCCCCGTTAAGTCCAAGTGCGGCCGCGTACAGAATATGTGATCTCGAACGTGCAAACTGTGGAAGTTTGTATACCTTTTTGCCGATAGGAATGATGTCGGCGTATCTTTTTTTGTGGTAATAAGCAATGATCAACTGGCTCAGTACATATTCATTTTCTGTAAAATTTCCGGAAAGGCTGGATTCGTATAATTCAATGGCACGATCAGTATTACCGGTGTTCAGATAAGCATCTGCCAGTGCAACACGATTGGCAAAGGTATCAGAGAAACGAAGATTTTGTTCAAGGCGCCGCACAGAACCACCGGGATTAAATACCGATCCGATCCCTGATTGAACATTTCGAATTTCCCTGCCGGTAAATATTTCACTGAATAAATATATCAGCGATCCAATGACCGGCAGAAAAACGATCAGCCAAATCCAATTGTTCGGCCGGCCCTTGCGAAGGCAATGGATGACACAAAGAGCCTGCAAGCCGATTGTGATTAGGTAAAAATAATTATTCGTAAAAAACATTGCTGAACAAAGCGGGTGGTCTTTCAAAAATAAAAAAAAATCTCCAGCGTTGACGCTGGAGAAAATTGAGGACAATATTTTTTTCTCTTTGTTCTAGTTTTTTAATATGGTAAACTCAACCCTTCGGTTCAGCTGCCGGTTCTCCGGTGTATCATTCTCAACTACAGGTTTTGTCTCTCCATAGCCCTGCGATTTTATCCTGCTTGCAGCGATGCCTTTGGAAATGATATATTCCATCACAGACCTTGCCCTGTTATCACTCAATTTGAAATTATATTCATCCGAGCCATAGCTGTCTGTATGGGCGCTCATTTCAATTTCAATCGCGGGATTTTCACTTAATAGTTTCACTACTCTGTCTAATTCCACAAAAGATTCGCTTCGCAGGTTCCATTTATCAAAATCAAAAAACACGTTATTCAATCTAACCACCTGCCCGATCTCAATGGGCACCAGGTAAAGGTCTTTGTGTATTTCTTTGTAACCTACTTTTATCAACGAATCCAGGTTCAGATTTTCCGATTGCGCAAAGAAATGATCGGCAGTAGCCCGTATAAGATAGTTCTTATCGTAAGGCAATACAATCTTGAATGAACCATCTTCAGAATTGGAAATACCGTTTCCGGCTTCTTCACCGTCGGGTAAGGTTTCATAGACCAATGAAGCGCTTAAAGGTTTCATCGTTTTTTTATTATACACGTTTCCACTAACCAATACCACAGGATCGGGTTTTTCTCTTTCCAGCAGTTTTACCCTGACAATATCACTTTCACCATACGTGTCAGTCCCGTTCGTTAAGTAAGCATACTCGCCACCCGCATCCAATGTAAAAAAAGCATCCCAGTCAGGCGTATTGATCGGGCTGCCCAGGTTAACCGGTTCACTCCATTTCTGCCACGTACTATCAAGGCGCCTGGTCATCCAGATATCATTGTCACCCAGACCGCCCGGACGATTGCTGCTGAAATATAAAGTCACTCCATCAGCTGCGAGATAAGGGGTCATTTCATCAGCTTTTGGCAAATTGATTTTTTTACCTAGCGTTTTTGGCTCGCTCCATGTTCCATCTTTTTGTAAGAAGCAAACATAGATATCGTTGTCGTAGCCCCCTTTTTCTTCGGTCATGTAAAGTAATAATGTCTTCGCATCATGTGCCATCGTGGCGCCATATTGATGGCCGCGATCATATTTCAGATAGTTTTTGATCTTTAGCATTTCAGGTTTGCTCCAGGTTCCATTAGCTTTAAGCTCGCTCATGCTTACGCCGTTGCCGATATAGTCACCATTGACATAGGCGTTGCGGATCAAAATCCTGTTATTATCGGGTGAGATCCAAAACACAGCATTATAATAATAGGTATTCAAAGGATAGGGCATATGTTCAGCTTTACCCCATTTGCCATCTTCTTCACGGAAAGCGTACCATATATCCTGCGAGTTGCGGATATTCCTGTAATTAGTATTCTTGGGATGGTTTTCAAC
>JANWHX010000101.1 GCA_025450235.1 Chitinophagaceae bacterium
AAAACGTTTTTAGCCATACCCTGCTTCATAAATAAATGTCGTAAAAAGTTGGTTTTGTATCCGCCTCACTAACTGCTTAGCGGAAATAGCGGCTCCTTCTCGGGGCCGCTTTTGTTTATCACGGATTCGATCACGGATTTCAGGGAAGGAACACAGATGACACGGATTAAATTACGGATTGCACAGATTGATCACGGATTTCGGGGAAGGAACACGGATTAGATCACGGATTCCACGGAAAGATCACGGATGACACACATTGCGGATCGGGGATTTCACAGATAAAGTATCACGGGACTCACAGACTAATTGGATAGACGATGGATGCCATACGTAAGAGGGCGAAGTAATTTTTTTCGGGCGCTTTTCGGCAAACCCTTGTTATCCCGATAATCTGACTCCAATCCGTGTAATCGATGTTCCCTATATTCCGTGTAATCCGTGTTCTCAAATCCCCGTCATCCGCGATCTGACTCCAATCCGCGTAATCCGTGTTCTACTCATCCGCGTTATCCGTGATCCGCGTCATCCGCGATCCAATCCGCGTTCCCTCTATTCCGTGTAATCCGTGATTTCTGGTTAGCTTTGCCATTTCTTCAACCTTCGAATTTTGCCAAATCCCAAAAAAACATTTTTCGATTTTACATTGCTGAGGCGGGTATTTCAGTATGCTGCGCCGTATAAAAGTAAATTCTATTGGTCGGTGGTGCTGGCGATCGTTCTTGCCTTCATCACACCGGTTCGTCCCTGGCTGATTCAATTGACGGTTGATCAATACATCACTCATTCCATTGAACGCATGGTTATCAATATCACCCTTATTCAAATAGGCCTGATACTGATCGAAACAGCCATACGGTTTCTTTTTTCCTTTATGACTGCCGCGCTTGGTCAATCGGTGGTGCGGGATATGCGGGTCACTGTTTATAAAAAAATACTTGGACTCAATCTTTCTCAGTTCGACAGAACTCCGATAGGCACGTTAACCACAAGAACGATCAATGATATCGAGTCTATCAACGATATTTTTTCCGATGGGCTGGTCCCCATCATTGCGGATTTATTGTCTATCGTTTGTGTGCTGGCCGTGATGTTTTGGATGGATTGGCAGTTAACATTGATAGCATTGATACCCTTTCCGATCATCTTAATTGCAACCTATTATTTCAAGGAAACCATCAACCGTTCTTTTTTTCGCGTTCGCAACGCAGTTTCCCATTTGAATGCCTTTGTGCAGGAGCATCTTACCGGTATGCCGGTTGTGCAGGCTTTCTCCGCAGAAGAAAAAGAGTTTGAGAAATTCAAAAGCATCAACAAAGAACACCGCAATGCCAACATCAGGGCAATATTCGCTTACTCTGTTTTTTTCCCCATGGTGGAAATCGTCCTGGCACTCGGTATTGGTTTGGCGGTATGGTGGACATCAGGCGAGGCCCTGCAATTGCAGCAAAGCCAGCAGGGAACGGTAATGGCCTTTATTCTTTTCCTAAACTTACTTTTTCGTCCACTTCGTGTATTGGCCGATAAATTTAACGTGTTGCAAATGGGGATCATTGCCAGTGAAAGGGTTTTTAAAGTGCTCGACAATGAAGATTTCATCCCTGAGTCAAATAAAGAAGCGTATAAACCAGCAACACCCCTGAAAGGTAAAGTCGAATTTGACAAGGTTTGGTTTGCTTACACAGATGAAAACTATGTCCTAAAAGATGTAAGCTTCAATATAAATGCAGGCGAAACAATAGCTGTTGTGGGCCACACTGGCAGCGGTAAAACAACCATTATCAGTTTACTGAATCGTTTGTATCATATTCAAAAAGGAGCGATCAGGATTGACGAGGTTAATATAGAGCAGTATGATCTCGATTATTTGCGAAAAAATATCGGTGTTGTTTTACAGGATGTGTTTCTTTTCTCGGGATCAGTGATGGATAATATAACGTTGCGTAATCCCGATATTCCCGGGGACAAGGTAATCGCGGCGGCTAAACTGATCGGGATGCACGATTTTATTATGCGCCTCCCGGGAGGATATGATTACAATGTTATGGAAAGAGGCATTACCCTGTCTCTTGGTCAAAGGCAATTGCTGTCTTTTATCCGGGCCTTATTATACGACCCCTCTATTCTCATTCTGGATGAAGCCACATCTTCTGTAGATACGGAAAGCGAAGGTTTGATCCAGCACGCAATTGATACATTGATCCGGGGAAGAACTTCCATCGTTATTGCCCACCGGCTGTCAACGATCCGGAAAGCTGATAAAATAATTGTGTTGGATAAAGGTGAGATCAAAGAAATGGGTACACATGAAGAATTGCTTGAAAAACAAGGATTCTATTTCAATCTCCACCAGCTGCAGTTTGATAAACATCATAAACTTACAGCCTGATAAAATCAGCCGGCGGGCGTTGAAGCGACCGGTATCATTTCCTCGATCGCCTGCTATATATAATATTGTATAGGCAGCAATCTTATCGCGGTTGCCCATGCTCGTTTTTGCCTCTGTACCCTTATCTTTGCGGCAAATTTCAAAAGGGCATGAAATTCAGGCTATTAAAATCCTCTGTATCAGCGGTTTTCTGCATTATTTTTAGTTTTTTCCTGACTCCTTTATTTGCCCAGCATCATGACAATGAAAATGGTGAAAAAGTAGAGCCGAAAAAAAAGGCTTTTGATGCCAAGGAGATTATTTTCGGGCACGTTCTTGACGCCCATGAGTTCCATTTCATGGATATCAAAGGCGATGACGGGAAACAACATCCTGTCAGCATTCCCTTGCCGGTAATTTTATATTCTCCCCAGAGAGGCATGGATTTTTTCATGTCATCCAAATTTGAGCACGGGCATAAAGCATATAATGGATATAAGATCCTTACCACCGAGACTATTGCTCATATGGGCCTGGATCCAAAGAAGTACAGTGCACAACAAATAGTAGCGGTGGATGCTACCGGCGAAATCGATGCGTCAGTAAAGGTTTATGATATTTCGCTTACCCGTAATGTAGTGCAGATGTTCCTGGCTATGATCATTTTTATATGGATCATGATCGGGATCGCAAAGCGCTATAAGAAAGGAGAAGGGGTAACGACGGCGCCTAAAGGGGTGCAGGGTTTTTTTGAGCCCATTATTGTATTTGTTCAAGATGATGTGGCAAAACCAAATCTCGGGCATGCCTATATGAAATATCTGCCTTACCTGCTGACGGTTTTCTTTTTTATTCTTGTCAATAACGTATTTGGCTTGATCCCGGGAACAGCGAATGTGACAGGGAACATCGCATTTACGATCGTTCTTGGTCTTATTTCGTTTGTAGTGATACTGGCAAGTTCAAATAGACATTACTGGGGTCATATATTCAACCCTCCCGGAATGCCTTTATGGGTGAAATTCATATTGGTTCCCGTCGAGTTTGTCAGCGAGTTTGTAAAACCAACGGCATTGATCATTCGTCTTTTTGCAAACATGGTAGCGGGGCATATAATTATTATAGCTCTCATTTCACTGATCTTTATCTTCTCAGCGATGAATAAAACGGTAGGAATAGCTACATCGCCTGTTGCAATCGGCTTTACGATATTTATTTATTTCATTGAAATATTGGTGGCGTTTCTCCAGGCATATATTTTTACGATGCTTACGGCGGTATTTATCGGGCTGGCAAGGCAAGGAGGACATGAACATCATGCAGAAGACAAACATACGGTAGCGGGTTACGATGATCCTGTGATCATATAAACAAGTTTTTTAATAATCAACATAAATAATCAACAGTTATGGATTTAATGACAGTTTTATTGGTAGACGTGGTGCAACCGGGTCTTGGTGCTGTCGGTGCGGGTCTTGCAGCAATTGGTGCCGGTATTGGCGTGGGCCTGATCGGTAAAGGTGCTGTAGAAGCTATTGCCCGCCAACCGGAAGCATTGAATGACATTCGGGCCAACATGATCCTTACTGCGGCTCTTGTGGAAGGAGCAGCATTGTTTGCGATCATCGTAGGTTTGCTCGCCGTTATTTAAGGAACAACAAACTGCATCCAAAGCACAGGGCGGAGGATGCAGTTTGTTAAATCAAAGTTTTGGAATTCGTGATTTTAAAATTTGGAAATTTAGTATATGGACTTACTTAAACCGAATTTCGGATTATTAATATGGACATTTCTTGCCTTCCTGATAGTATTGTTTATCCTGGGCAAATATGCATGGCCTGCCATTACAAAAGCGTTGAAACAACGGGAACAAGGCATTGCTGATTCATTGGCTTTAGCTGAAAAAGTAAAAGCTGAAATGGCACAATTGAAAAACGAGAATGAGGCATTACTCGCCAAAGCCCGTGAAGAAAGGGCCCAACTATTAAAAGAAGCCAGGGAAACAAAGGACAAAATAATTAATGAGGCAAAAGAACAATCAAAGATTGAAGCGAATAAGATAATTTCAGATGCGCAGGCAGCTATTAATACCCAAAAAATAGCGGCCCTGACTGAGGTGAAGAACCAATTAGGAAAGCTGGTGATAGAAGTGTCAGAAAAACTTTTGCAAAGGGAACTGGCAAATAAAGAAGCCCAGGAAGCCCATATCAAAGGGCTGATTGATGACGTAAAACTAAATTAAGAACCAGGACGCAGGGAATAAGGCTCGGGAATGAACATCTTGTACCTTGTCCCTCGAAACCTTTATAAAAATGCCTAATCCCCGTTTAGCAACCAGATATGCAAAATCACTGATTGACCTGTCAATCGAGAAAGGGCAGTTGGAAGAAGTCTATGCCGACATGCAATGGATGCAATCCGTATGTAAAAGCAACCCTGATTTTGTAACCCTTCTTAAGAGCCCGGTTATCCCGGGAGACAAAAAAATTAAAGTATTAAACGCCGTTGCCGGCGACAAGCTTAATAAGATTACGTCAGCATTTAACACATTGCTCATCAAGAAAGGAAGGGAAAGTAATTTACCCGAGATCGCACATGCTTTTATTTCCCAATACAAAGACTATAAAAAGATCCATACACTAAAGCTGACAACGGCAACAGCCTTGAGTAATGAAGTTAAGAATGCTCTCATCGAAGTGGTAAAAAAAGCCGGGGGATATGAAAATATTGAATTGGAAGAAAAAGTAGACAAAAATATTGTCGGCGGATTTATATTGCAGGTAGGCGACAAACTGGTAGATGCCAGTGTTGCGCATAATCTGAGAGAAATCGCCAAGCAGTTCGAGAATAATGACTTTATTTATAAGTTAAGATAGTCCGGTCGGCAGTTCGCAATTGCCAGTTCTCAGTCAGGCGTTGACAATCGCGGAATTCTTAGTTTGGGCAAAGGGAAATATGTATAGAAGGAAATTCATAACAATAAAAAATTGTAAACAGAGATTTATATGGCAGATATTAAACCAGACGAAATAAGTGCGATCCTGCGGCAGCAGTTGAGCAATGTTAATGTAGCTGCTGATCTTGAGGAAGTAGGTACCGTATTGCAGGTGGGAGATGGTATTGCAAGGGTATATGGTCTTGGCAATGTACAGGCTGGTGAGCTCGTTGAATTTGAGAATGGTGTTCGTGCGATTGCGTTGAACCTCGAGGAAGATAATGTGGGTGTTGTATTAATGGGAGAAACCGGGGGAATCCAGGAAGGCTCCAAGGTGAAACGCACAGGACAAATCGCCTCCATCAAGGTGGGCCAGGGAATGGTCGGCAGGGTTGTGAACACTCTGGGTGAACCCATTGATGGCAAGGGGCCGATAACCGGCGAGCGTTTTGAAATGCCCTTGGAACGGAAGGCTCCCGGTGTGATCTTTCGCGAACCAGTGAAGGAACCTTTGCAAACAGG
>JANWHX010000102.1 GCA_025450235.1 Chitinophagaceae bacterium
TACCATCGGGATGGATTGCTCCATTCAAAGCTGTCCATGCTTTTTGTACGACCGGCCAATATGTTTTCTTATCAAGTAATTTATTATTCAAACCCCATGTGAGTCCATAGGTATAAAAACCTGTTCCACTCATCTCTTTGATGGGATAACTTTCGGGATCAAGCAACGATGCATGCCAGCTTCCATCAGGTTGTTGAACTGAAGCGATCTTTGCCGCCATATCTTTATACAATTGTACAAATCTTTCTCTACCCCCATAATTTTTAGGCATATTTTCCAATACTCTTGCAAGACCGGCAAATACCCATCCATTGCCGCGGCTCCAGAAAACCTTTTTGCCATTCTTTTCCTTCTTGTCTAAAAAACTTCCGTCTCTTGAATAAAGATGTTCTGTATTGTCATACAAATAATCAGTTGTCTTCCACCAAAGTTGAACAGCTATGTCCAGGTATTTTATCTCGTTGGTAGCCGTAGTTAAATAACTCAATGCAGTGGGCCCCATAAAGAGAGCATCACACCATGCCCATTCACGATTGGCAATATTATTTTTCCATTCAAGGCTTTCATCATGCGGCATCATAACGATACTATCGGCCAGCTGACGAAAATTGGCGATCATTTTTTTGTCTCTATATTTTGCATATAACAGTGAATAGGTTTGCCCAATGCAATAATCATCCGCATGAAAACGACGTGGACCTGTTTGCCATTTCAAACTGTCTCCTATTGACACAAGTTTCCGGATATATCGTGGGTCCTTGCTTATATTGCTCAAGGCCACAATGCCAGTATACCCTGCCGCATTGGTCCAGTCCCACCAGGGATGCCGCGAACCCTGCTCCTCCCAGGATCTCAATTGCCAACTGGCCACTTTCTCCATCGTGAGTAAAATTTGCTTTTGCTCCAGCTGTGCACAAAGCAAACCTGAATGGAATAACAGAGCAAAAAAGAATAATCTTCTCATTGAATAACAGTATTAGATATTTTATGAAATTTTATTTCGTTGCAAGATTATAACTTGCTATTGCCGGCAATATATACAGGTTTTGCGTCAATTAGCCATTTCACTCAGTAAACTTCATCCCTTCGCATCGTTAAAATATAAATCTGAATCGGCCCTTTTATTTTATTGAAAACAATGGGGCACCATTTACTATTACCTTTTCTAATTTAATTTCAGCGTACTTGCTTTTTAAAGTCGGGTCAACCGCAACGACATTAATATCTTTGAAAACAATATTAGAAACAATATCTGCCGGGTTACCTTCCATATCACCGAATTTTTTACATTCTACTTTAATGTTTGAGAAGGTGATATTACGAACCGTAGCAAATGGTTTTTCTGTACTGCCTCCCATATCAAAAAATTGCTTCCACGGAGCCATACTAATAATGGTCCCGCACCTGCCTGTGATATTTTCTATCGTAATGTTTTCAAATACCTGGTAGGTATCGGGCCGCATTTTTAACCTTAAAATAGGTGTGTTGTTATCCATCTTGCAATTCCTCAGGATTATATTCCTGGCATGAATACACTCACTACCCAGGGTCAGGGTACCATGCGACTCGCCGAAGTTGCAATTTTCAACCAGGATGTCTTCCACTACTCCATTCTCCGCTCGTTTATGTGCATCAGGACCTTTTCCTCCTTTGATACAAACCGCATCGTCGTTTACGGAGATATAACAATTGCGGATCGTTACCTTTTTACATACATCGATATCAACTCCATCGGTACTTGGCGCCGGCACAGGCTTATAAGGTGAACGGATATCGCAGTTTTCGATCAACACATTATTACATTGGTATAAATGAGTGGTCCAGAACCCTGAATTATGCAGCTTGACATTTTGAATGGTTACATTATTGCAACCCCATATAAAAAGCAAACGGGGCCTGTGGACCTCCAGGTTCGTAGCCGATTTGCCAATCTTTCTCATCGAATCACGATAAGCCCAGAAGTATTCCCAAAAATGAAGTCCGTTGCCATCGATTGTCCCGGGCCCTGTTATACTAAAGCTATCAACGTGATAAGCATTTATAAGTGCTGCATAATAGTACTGGCTTCTTCCTTCCATACGTGATGGAATCAAAGGATAATTGGAAATATCATCAGATCCTTTCAGCATTGCGCCTTCCGACAATTTGAGTCTTGTCTTTGGTTTAAAAAATAATGCCCCGGTAAGGAAAATTCCTTTTGGAATTACGATGGTGCCCCCGCCATTTGCTTCTGCCTTGTCAATTATTTTCTGAATTGCATGAGTATTCAATTTTGTGCTATCGGAGCCAACTCCATAATTTGTGATAACATAGTCCTGCGATGCAACATTAAGCACAATGGTAACCAGGCATAGAAACAATAAGATTTTTTTCATATTCAAATTATTTTCCAGTGTCAGTCTTTAAGTTAATGCTAACAGGTTCATCCCTGTCGCAAACAATTTCTCCATTCACATATTTCAGTTCGGCAAGCTGTATCACACTTCGCTTATCATCAAAAGATCCTTTTGCTGCAGGATTCAGTTTAAGTTTATTCTGTGCGTGGCCAAAATTCACGACCCCTGTAACGGTCAAGAGCAAGATAAAAGACCTGCTGATGCTCATGGGGAATATTTAATCGGTGTTAGTGTTACCGGTCCCGATAAACCAGACGGCAATGGCTTCCATTCAGATGCATTAAATAAACTATTCTTTACGTTTTCCCTTCTTCTTGCCGGCATATTTGTATTGTAAAATATTTTCCAGGGAATATTATTGCGATCCATATATGCGATGCGATTGGCCATCAGGTTGGCAACAATTATTTCCAGCTTATTGGTTTGCTGGAGAGCAGATGACGGAACAACACATTGAAATGTTGGCCCGATCAACGTAGCGATTTTCTTTCCATTCAATATCACTTCGGCTGTTTCATTCACCTTTCCCAGGTCTAATGTCCACCCGGTTGCTTTAGCAGAAGGCTTTGCAAATGTGACCGAATATTTAGCTGTACCCGAAAAATTCTTTACATCATTTCCATCTAAATCTGTCCACGATCCTAATTTAGCTGTAGTCGCCTTTGCCGGAATAGTTGGGCCCCCGTCTAAAAATTCAATTGTCCAGTCTCCTTTTATTTCGATAGGGTGGCTCACAGGATCCGGGTATTCAAAATCGAAATAGTCCGTTCCAGCCGCGGTAGTCTTATATGTTTGAACGATTATAGATTCAAAGGGCTGTAATTGCATGAATATTTCTATTTCCCCCTTCTCGCCTTTCCTGGTCCTGGGGATACCAGATTTCTTTGTCATTGGGTCAAATAATACAACCATGCTGGCTTTTGTATTCAACCTGATCCAATTATTGAATACTGAAGTTGAACGGTTATTTATAAAATAAACAAGTCCATCGTTATTCTTTCTTCGTGTAAACTCCAGCCCGCTTCCCATCATGCTTTCAGGTTCCAGGCCAACAGCTTCAAATAAAGATTCCAAAAAACTATCCTCGTATATAAAACCTTTTCCCACATCAGCTATGGCCATCGAAGCAGGTGCAAGCGGTGGGTTCACGATCTTTTTCTGCCCGGGATCTCTTGGCACAGCTGTCGAAGCAGCAAAATAGAAACGCAGGGAGTCAACCAGTTTTCGCAAACTATTCCTATCCTGTTCCATGTTATGTAACCCAGGTACATCACGCGGCGGTTCTTTATAAAACATTATAATTCCACCTTTCCTGGCAAGGTCAAACATCTTTTGCATGCTTTTTAAAGGAATCAGCTTATTAGCAGGTAACAATATTGCTTTATAAGTATGCCCTCCTGTCACAATTTTGTTTCCCTGCACTATGAAGTTTTGCAATTGACGGTCGGAAAAAAAATCGAACCCATACCCTTTATCCTGCATTTCCTTTGCTATTTTTTCAAAATCCGTTTTCTCAAAATTCCTTTCCATGCCATCAAAATGCTGCAGCATCGTGTTTCCCGGTTCTGAATAACGATCGGCTAAAGGATAATATAATAATATATCATTGTCCGGCTTGCTGCTTTGCAAGAATGATTGCACCCTTGTGATGTATTCATTCAGCACATGAAAATCTTTCCATTGCGGATTCGTAGGCTGAAAATGCACCGCTGCATAAAATAGCCAGCCCGGCCACGGTGCGTCTTTGGGTGAATATTCGGTACCATGATAAAAGATGTGATTCACCCCTCCTAGAAAATAAAGATCGATCGCTTTCTTTACATCGCCCCATGAGGAAAGAAAATGTTCATTCAGCCAGGTGGCTGATTCGGATGATACCAATTTCTTGCCCATTACATTGGCCGCCGATGTAGCAAACTTGAAACGCAGTATATCATTTCCTTCCGTTTCGGGAATATCCACGACACTATAAAGATCCAGCGTATTGGCCGGCGATCCGTGCGATTGATTGCGTAATATCTTTCCTTTAGATGCTCCCCATTTCTTCCATTCTTTCGTAAAGTTTTCCAGTATCAGTTCATCAATCACCGAACGGTAGTCATAGATCACACGGCTGTTATTATCGGCATTGTCTTTTCCAAACAATGCAGGTAGATGGTCCTTAAGATCGTAACCCCTTCTTTTTTTAAATTCTTCGAACAATTGGCTTGTCCAATTTGCCTGTCCCCGGGCATCATCCACTTCATACGAATCATTAAAAAATCCACGGAGGTACGACAAATCATATCCTTTAAATGCTTCGTCGAATTTTTTGAAATAATTTCTCGCGGCGGTTGCAGAAAAATGATCAATGGCATACCCTTCACCGCCCGGCGCTGCTCTTTCCACCATCTTGCCATGCAAACCTTCAAACAAGGCATACAATGTCCATTTCCCATCATCTTGCGGAGCTGTCCAATTCAATTTCCCATTAGCATCGACAAATTTGGTAAGATCGATTGCCGTTTTGCCATCTGCATACCCCATCAGCGTTTTCAATGGTAATTTTCCAGGATACTGTATTTGATCCAATGCCAGGGCCTGGAGGTTTTTATTAATATAAACCGGTTTCAGTATTGTGTCAATGCCTACCGGCTTATTGTTGGCAGTTCTTACCCACGTTTCCTTGTTGTATTCAACCACTTCTTTTAATTGTTCACCGCCATTTACAGTATATGTTTTATAATAAATGGTCTTGCTCGCATCGGCGTCCTTTGTCCAGGGACCGCCAAAAGGCCAGCCTGTGGCATTGGCCAGGTCAACTCCTAAGCCCAATCGCTTTGATTCATTCAATGTATGCATAAGCATCTGCATCCATTGCGGTGACAAGAAATCAACAAACTGTTTTTCGGAGCCA
>JANWHX010000103.1 GCA_025450235.1 Chitinophagaceae bacterium
CCATTTAATGGGTTGCAGCACGATGTATTGTTGGTGTACGCTGAAACTCCACCTGTAACGATAGTATTAAACGGTAATCCATCCTGGTATTCCATGCTGGAATATAATATTGTCGGGTTATTGCCGGGTAAATCCAAACCACGGGAAGTAATCCTTTTTTCGGCTCATTATGATCATGAAGGCGTTTTCGGCAACAGGAGAGACAGTATTTTAAACGGAGCAAATGACAACGCATCCGGAACTACGGCATTGCTTATACTGGCAAATTATTTCTCAAAAAGAAACGACAATGCACGGACCATAATGTTTTGTGCCTTTGCCGGCGAAGAACTTGGTCTGCTTGGCTCCTATGATTTCGCGACTCAAATTAACCCCGAGACGATCATTGCCGCGATTAATATTGAAATGATAGGGTTTCCCGGACTGGGAAAGGATCGTGTTTTTATTACCGGTGAAAATTTCTCTGATCTGCCTTATATTCTTGGCAACGCCCTCCGCAAAAATCGGATCAAAGTGCTTGCGGACCCGGATGAAAGCATGGAACTCTTTAAACGAAGCGACAATTACCCTTTTGTATTGAAAGGAATACCTGCTCACACTATTATGGCCGGAACAGACAAAGATCGATGTTATCATCAACCCTGTGACGAAGTGGACAGGATTGATATTGCAAATATGACCCGCATAATCAAGGCCATTGCTGGTTCAGTGGAAAACCTGGTTAATGGGGAATTGACGCCAACCCGTATCAGGTAATTAATTGCGGAGATATAATTTGTTCCATTGTTGTAATTATACTTTTACCGGAACACTGTGCACGGCATCACTCATCTCTTTGATCAATGAAGCATCTTTTTCAATGGCGTTACCGACAACAATCACGTCTGCGCCGGCTTTACAATTCAGATACGCCTTTTCAGGATGAGCAATACCACCCCCGATGATCAGGGGAACTTCGATATGATCGGCAACGATCTTTATCATACTTTCAGTAATGGGGCGTTTAGCCCCGCTGCCTGAATCCATGTAAATTAATTTCATTCCCAGCATTTCACCAGCCATCGCCGTACACATCGCGATTTCATTTTTATCCCAGGGGACCGGGGTCGCGTTACTGATATAAGAAACGGTAGTCGGCGCGCCGCCGTCAATGACAATATAACCGGTTGGCATTATTTCGAGACCGCTTTGTTTGACAAATGGTGCCGAAACAACATGCTGGCCGATCAATAATTCGGGATTGCGGCCTGAGATCAATGATAAATAAAGCAGGGAATCAGCATATTTACTGATCTGCGACGGGCTACCCGGAAAAAGGATCACCGGGATGTCACAGTTGTGTTTGATATGCTGCACACATTGATCAAGATGATTGGAAATAACCAGGCTGCCTCCTACGAGGAAATAATCAACTTTTGCGGCCAGGGAAAGCTTAATTAGCTCATCTAACAAGAGGTCATTGACTTTGTCGGGGTCGATCAGTACGGCAAAGGACTTTTTTCCCAGCTGTTTTTTCTCTGTCAAGGATGAGTAAATATGCATCTTCATTCGATAAGACCTGGATATCTGCAAAAATGCGAAAACTTTTTGAGTTACAGATGATTTGGATGGATTAAAACGTCATTTTTAGTTATTTCCCGAGGAAGCTGCGCCAAATTGCGCATTTTTTTTCCCAATTGTTCCAATTGTATCTCTCAGCATTTGCAAAGAGAGATTTCATTTTGTTTAAACGTTATGCCGTTTTTTGACTTAATAA
The DNA here is from genome assembly GCA_025450235.1 of Chitinophagaceae bacterium. Lineage (GTDB taxonomy): Bacteria > Bacteroidota > Bacteroidia > Chitinophagales > Chitinophagaceae > VBAT01. The sequence goes on from JANWHX010000103.1 coordinate 1,757, forward strand.
AAAATAAATAAGGAATTACTTAAAAAGTTTTTTATTTAGTCCAGATTAAGCCCGGGAAAAAAATTTTTGATCAGGCCGGTTAAGGACCGGGAACTTTATTACAAAAATCCAATGATGCCGGTGTTATCAAAATTTTACGATTAGGTTAATTCTGTATTACTGAACCAGTAAGCTTTTTGTGGTATTGAATGTTGGAATACATAGAAAAATCAATGGTTTCGCGGAATAGTCAAATGAAAATGCTTGCCTGATTTATGTTCCAGGATCAATACTTCACAAAAAAAAATTTTTAATAGATGAAGTTGGATTTTCCAAAAAAAATTTTTCAAAAAAAAAATAGTGATTGTGCAGAAGTTATGTAACGCAACAGGGCAAAGGGATACAGGATTATACACATTCCTTTTCCACACAATGTGCAAAAACGAAGGTTTGAAATGATGAAATCAAAAAATACTTTCGTAATAGCCTCTCGCCTGAGAGACTACCTGGAAACGAGACCAATAACCCGTTAATTTTTTTGACATGCTAACTATGGATTACCCCGCCAAAAGCGGATTGCAATTTCGTCGCCGCTATACTACCGATGGAATCAATGTTTTTGATATGTTCGAGTACGATTACCGTACTTCTGTTATCCGCAATCCCAGTGGCGAAGTAGTGTTCGAGATGACCAATGTAGAAGTGCCGCGACAGTGGAGCCAGATCGCAACTGATATAATAGCGCAAAAGTATTTTCGGAAAGCGGGTGTTCCTCAGCCTGACGGAAGTCTCGGACGAGAATCTTCCGCTAAACAAGTTGCCCATCGCCTGGCGAATTGCTGGAAAGTATGGGGTGAGCGCTATGGCTACTTTGCTTCGCCCGCCGATGCACAAGTATTTTATGAGGAATTGGTCTATTCTATATTGAACCAAATGTGCGTTCCTAATTCTCCCCAATGGTTCAATACCGGTTTGAATGAAAGTTATGGTATCAAAGGCAAGCCGCAGGGTCATTATTATGTTGATCCGGTAGATGGTGAGTTAAAGAAATCGACTTCGGCTTATGAGCGTCCGCAACCGCATGCCTGTTTTATATTAAGTGTGAATGATGACCTGGTGAATGACGGAGGCATAATGGACCTTTGGGTTCGTGAAGCAAGAATATTTAAATATGGTTCCGGTGTAGGTACTAATTTTTCTAATCTCCGGGGTGAAGGGGAAAGGTTAAGTGGTGGTGGTACATCCTCTGGCTTAATGAGCTTTTTGAAAATAGGTGACCGCGCAGCCGGTGCGATCAAATCAGGTGGCACAACAAGAAGGGCAGCCAAAATGGTTTGCCTCGACCTCGACCATCCGGAAATAGTTGACTTCATTAACTGGAAAGTAGAAGAAGAAAAGAAAGTGGGCGCATTGATCGATGCCGGTTATGCCAGCGATTACGAAGGCGAAGCATATAAAACGGTTAGCGGACAGAATTCAAATAACTCTGTTCGTATTCCCAATTCATTTTTTGAAAAATTAAAAAATAATGACGATTGGGAACTGACTGGTCGTATGGACGGGCGTGTAATGAAAAAAATCCCTGCGAGGGAATTATGGAACACGATCGCGTACGCCGCCTGGCGTTGCGCTGACCCGGGTACACAATTTAATACTACGATTAATCAGTGGCATACATGTCCGGAAGGTGGCGAGATCAGGGCGTCTAACCCCTGCTCAGAGTATATGTTTCTCGACAATACTGCCTGCAATCTTGCATCCTCTAACCTGATGAAGTTTTATGATTCAGAGAAGAATTATTTTGATGTAGAAGGGTATGAATACAATTGCCGGCTATGGACCGTGGTATTGGAAATATCTGTGCTGATGGCGCAGTTCCCTTCCAAAGAAGTAGCCCGGCTGAGTTATGAATACAGGACCCTCGGTCTTGGTTATGCAAACCTCGGTACGTTATTAATGGTCAGTGGCATTCCTTATGACAGTGAAGAAGCAAGAGCCATTGCCGCAGCAATAACGGCGATCATGACCGGAATTTCCTATAAGACATCAGCCGAGATGGCAAGGGCATTGGGTTCATTTCCACGTTTTGAAGAAAACAAGGCTCATATGATGCGGGTGATGCGGAATCACCGTTTAGCAGCCTATGATGCCGACGAGTATGAACTCCTGAGTGTAAAACCCCAGGGTATCAAGGCGCAATATTGTCCTGACTATATGCTGAAAGCGGCGTGCAAAGCATGGGATGATGCGGTGGAATTCGGAGAAAAATATGGCTATCGAAATGCCCAGGCAACGGTGATAGCTCCAACAGGCACAATTGGTTTAGTGATGGATTGTGATACTACAGGAGTAGAGCCTGATTTTGCATTGGTAAAGTTCAAAAAATTGTCGGGTGGCGGGTATTTTAAAATTATCAACCAATCAGTTCCTGTTGCGTTAAAGAACCTGGGGTATACCGAAAAGGAAACGGATGCTATTATTAAATATGCAGCCGGTTCAGCCACATTTGCCGGCGCGCCATTTATCAATCACCAGTCTTTAAGTGAAAAAGGATTTATCGCGGATGAGATCAGGCGCCTCGATGCTGCTGTTGTGTCCGCGTTTGACATTGCCTTTGTATTTAATAAATATACACTCGGTGAAGAATGCCTGCAGCGACTTGGCTTCTCACCGGAAGAATATAATGATTTTGAATGGAGCTTGCTGGAAGCCTTAGGTTTTAGTGATGGGGAAATAGAAGCCGCAAATGATTACATATGCGGTACCATGATGTTGGAAGGAGCTCCGGCCTTACAAGAAGAACACCTGCCCGTTTTTGACTGTGCCAACAAATGCGGAAAGAAAGGTCAGCGCTATATTCATGCGCATGGCCATATCCGTATGATGGGTGCCACGCAACCTTTTATCAGTGGTGCTATCTCGAAAACAATCAACCTGCCTAATGAAGCTGTTATTGAAGAAATAGCGGACTCTTATCTGCTGAGCTGGGAACTGGGGCTTAAAGCCTGTGCATTATACCGTGATGGATCCAAACTTTCACAGCCGCTAAGCAATAAATCTGATAAGAAGAAAAAGTCTGAAGAGATAAGCCAGAAATCCGAAGACCTGCTTCCAAAAGCAGAAGAAACGAATAGCGTACAACCGGCATCCTTCAATACAACATCGAACATCGTTGACCTGGGTAAGCTGACCGTTGATGAACTGTTGGAAGAAGTTCAAAAAAGAGTACAGGCTTCGCCAGATACGAAATTAAAAAGAAAATTAGCCAGTATAGTTGAACGTCGTTCATTGCCCGCCAAGCGCAGGGGCTTTACGCAAAAAGCAAAGATTAACGGGCAGGCAGTTTTTCTTCGTACCGGTGAATATAGTGACGGCACGTTGGGTGAGATTTTTATTGATATGGCAAAAGAAGGCGCTACTATGCGCAGCATGATGAATTGTTTTGCTATTTCTATTTCTATCGGGATGCAGTATGGGGTACCGCTGGAAGAATTTGTCGACAAATTTGCGTTCACCAAATTTGATCCTTCCGGATTTGTAGAACATCCGAATATCAAATCAACTACTTCAATCGTTGACTTTATTTTCCGCGTATTAGGTTATGAATACCTGGGCCGCACTGATCTTGTACATGTAGTGGACAAACCAGAGCTAATGAACACCGGAGCTGACGACTGGGATGAGATCCCTTCTAATCTGGAATATGTTAAGCATGGCGAGCATGAATTGTCAAGTGTGCGGGTGACTCCTTCATCGGGGGGCGGCAGCAGCTCCAGTCAGCCTTCCAAAAATCAAAGAGCTGCCCAAAGTCTTAAACCAGACAGCGGGATGGATGCGGTGAATGCCATAGCAAAGAATATGCAAAGTGATGCCCCTGCTTGTAATGTATGCGGTCATATCATGATGCGCAGCGGCACTTGCTATAAATGTCTGAATTGTGGAAACCAGGGAGGTTGTAGCTGATCGTTCCTGGTTAACGATATTTTACACGGACGGAATATCAAACATTGTACCCACCTACATCCCGCTATTATAGCGGGATGTTCATTTTTAAGAATAATACCCCATTAACCAAGGCCTGTTTGTGTGCATTGATATATGCACCAAGGTGGTGACGTTCTGATAGTTTTGCCAACTATATTATAGCCTGCAAGTTGATATTGTCGGGTCATCATATCAGTATTACCAAGAAAATTTGCCCAGGTCATAATACTTTTGTACATTCATTCTAATACTAGCCTCTCCCGATGTCCTACTACTAACC